>JAPLWK010000008.1:140882-183058 GCA_026396615.1 candidate division WWE3 bacterium
GAAGATGGGCACACCGGCCGTGAAGGCGGGCAATATTTGGTTTACTTACCACCGACTGCCTGGGCCGATCAACAAATTGCCGATAATGGTTGGCTATTGTCCTAAAGTTTCTGAAATGTCCTCCGCAGATTGGAAAGAGCTGGCGACGGTGGGACGAGCTAAGAAATGTGCTTTTATTAAAATCGAAAGCAACGTGGTCATGTCAGATTCAACAGATAGGACTAACCCGAAAGTTTCGGGCTTAGAAATTAGAAATTCTTCCAGGGTCTTTGCCTCTCACACCTACCTCTTAGACTTGGCTCAAACCGAAGAGCAACTCTTATCAAATCTTCATCAAAAGACCCGCTACAACATCGGTCTCGCGGCTCGTAAGGGTGTGGTCATCGAAGAACGCAATGATGACGAGGCTCTAAAGATATTTTTAAAACTCCAGAAAGAAACTACGGATAGGCAACATTTTTTCGTACATCCGAATAAATACTACGAAACTTTGTGGAATATTTTGGCCCCTAAAAAGATGGCTTACTTACTGCTAGCTAAGTTTAATGATGAATATTTGGGAGCCTTAATGCTTTTTAAATACGGCGATACTTTTTATTACCCCTATGGCGGGACTTCGGAGCATCATAAAGAATTAATGGCGCCGTCACTGCTGATGTGGGAAGCGGTTCGGCTCGGTCAAAAACTTGGTTGTAGCACTTTTGATATGTGGGGAGCCGCCGGGTCACTTGATCCCAAAGATCCGTGGTCGGGCTTTACTAGATTCAAGCAAGGTTTTGGTGGTCAGCTGGTCGAGTTCAAACCCACTTATGATCTCGTCCTCAACAAGCCTTTATATCACCTCTTAACTTTGGGAAATAAATTACGGTGGTTCTTTTTAAGAATTAGCCGCTAGGATTTTGCGATAAGCGTCGGCCGGAATCGAGATTTTTCCAATTAACCTCATTTTCTTTTTACCCCTCTTTTGAAGATCCGTGAGTTTATCTTTGCGGCGCTGGTCGCCACCACTCATTTTAGCGAGGACGTCTTTACGGTAAGTTTGCAAATCTTCACGAGCAATAATATGGCCGCCAATGGCCGCTTGTAAAGACACCGCAAATTGCTGCCGCGGTAAATTTTCTTTAAGTCTGCCTAGAATTTTGCGGCCTTCGGCTTCAGCCTGGTCTCGAATTATCAACTCGGAAAGTGCAGGAACGACTTCGTTATGAACTAAAATATTTAATTTGACGACGTCGGCCGCTCTATAGTCTCCCAGTTCGTAATCCAGACTGGCGAAGCCGGAAGAGACTGATTTAAGTTCATCGAAAAAACCAATTATTAATTCTTTAAGCGGCATTTCGGCGGCGACTAGTACTTTAGAAGCCGAAAAATATTTTATCTCACCAATGATGCCGCGATGCTCTTTAACGAGGTCTAATGACGGTCCCAAGTATTGATTAGGGACAATGATCGAAAGCATGGTCCACGGTTCTCGCACTTCCGTTAGAATCGAGGGATCTGGAAAGTCGATTGGAGAATTAATAACTTCAGTTTCGCCATTAGTTTTCGTTACCTCGTAGGCAACCGACGGCAGCGAATAAATTAAGGCAATTCCAAAGTCCCGTTCTAATCTTTCGCCAATAATTTCCGAGTGTAGCAGTCCTAGGAAGCCAACGCGGTAACCAAAGCCTAAGGCGGATGATGATTCTGGGGTAAAAGACAAGGCGGCATCGGTCAACCGTAACTTCTCTAAAGCCTTTTTAAGATTTAAGAAATCATCACCAGAATTAGGATAGACGCTCATAAAAACCACCGGTTTGGCTTCTTTGTAGCCGGGAAGAGCCTGGGTTGCCGGATTATCTCTCGTCGTCAACGTTTCGCCGGCCCGAACGGCCGAGAGATCCTTAAGGCCGGTCGCCACAAAACCAACTTCACCAGTCGAAAGGTTTTCAACGGTCGTCGGCTTGGGAGAATTAACGCCGATTTGGATCGGGTCAAACGCTTCACCAGAATGTTTGGCTAGCATTTTAGTTTGACTAAGTTGCCCTGCAGTCACTTTAATGGCGGCAATGACGCCCTGGTGCTCATCATAATAAGAATCAAAGACCAAAGCTTGCAATGGTTCGTTGGCTAGACCCGTCGGGGCTGGAATTTTCTTAATTATCTCGGTCAGAAGTTCTTGCACTCCGGCGCCGGTCTTGGCGGAAATCGCCAGAATGTCGCTGTCCAAGAATCCAAAAGTACTAACTAGGTCGGCCTTGGTTTCTTCCGCGTAAGCCGTTGGCAAATCGATTTTATTAAGGACCGGAATAATGGTTAGACCTAATTCTTGCGCTTTTTGAACGTGGGCTAAAGTTTGGGCTTGAATTCCCTGAGTCGCATCCACAACTAATATTGCCCCTTCGCAAGCCGCTAAACTCCGAGAGACTTCATAGGAAAAATCGACGTGGCCTGGGGTGTCGATCAGATTTAAAGTGTAACCTTGGTACGTCATTCTTACCGACTTAAGCTTTATAGTAATGCCTCGTTCGCGCTCTAAGTCTAAACTATCCAAGAATTGCTCACGCATATCTCTGGAACTCACGGTTCCGGTCAAATTAAGTAAGCGGTCGGCGAGAGTCGATTTACCGTGATCAACATGGGCAATGATTGCGAAGTTACGGATTTGTTGTTGTTTCATAATTTGGGATTTCGGGGGCAGTCGCAGGCTTCTTAATAATTTTATTAACGAGACTGTACAGTAACCGAATTTCTTGAACTTTAAAGAGCCAGGTTAGAATTAAGTAAGATATAACGCCAGCAAGTCCTGCAATGGCGGTTAGAATTACTAAATTAATAGTTCGACTAGTGTCGAGGGCGTAGAGGTCGAGTTGCTTCAGAGGTAAGTAGAGGCAACCGGCCATAATAAAAGTGGCGGCGCAAATTTTAATGAACGGTTTGCCGAAATCAACTATCGAAAAACCGTTTAAGGTCTTGGCTAAATAAGTAAAAAGTAAAATGCACTCAATTGAGCTCGATATAAAGTAAGCTAGGGACAGTCCCCAAACTCCAAGATGAAAGACTCTTATAAACAAGATTGCCACTATAATATTTATTATCGTTCCGGCGCAGTTAATAATAAACGGCGTCTTGGAATCTTTAAGGGCGTAAAAAGCTTTAGTAATGCTAAGAGCAGCAGCCTGCGGAAAAAGAGCCAGCGCTAAAAAGGCTAAAGTGTAAGCGGCGGTAAGGGTGGCTTCCCAGGAAAAACGACTGGCGCCAAAGACTAAACGAATCGCCGGGACCCTAAGAACCAGCAGGACGGCGGCAGCCGGTAAAATTAAAAACGATAATTGCAAAAAAGAAGTTAAAAAAGTTTTCTTAAACTCCGTTTTATCTTCTATAAGCGCTTTTTGAGATAAAGTTGGAAAAAGGGCGGCGCTAATTGAAACCCCAAAAATTCCCAAAGGGACGTTTTGCAAGTGGAGCGCAAAAGTATAAGGGACGATCGCGGCCACCGACACCCAAGCGGCCAGCCAGGAATCAATCAAGATTGATAGTTGACTCACTATAATCGTTAAAGTTCTTGGTCCCAGTAAATGCATGGTTTCCAAAAATGCCGGTGCCCTTAAATTTATTTGTGGTTTAAATTTAAAATCAATTTGTTTTAGAGCCGGAATCTGGATAGCCAGGTGCATACAAGCCCCTAAAACCGCCCCCCAGGCGGCAGCGATAATCCCAAAACGAGAGGCGGCTACAATTCCCACAATTAAGCCAAGATTGTAAAAAATTGGAGAAAGGGCGGGAATTAAAAAGTGTTTATGAGACTGCAGTAAACAGGTCAAGAAATTACTGACAATTAGCAGCAGCTGCCCCAGTAGCAGTATCCGTAGTAAGGTGACGAGAGTTGCAAAATCGGAAGGCGACAGTTTACTGCTTGTTAAAAGGCTGGCAATTGGGGTCGCGAAAATAAACAGAATTACTCCAAGTCCCGCAAACCCGACAAGGACGACTGATAAAATTTGGGAAGACAGCTCCCAAGCGGTAGCCACGTCATTTTTTAAATATTTTGTGAATACCGGGATTACGGCGGTGGAAAAACCGCCAATGACTAAAACACTAAAAATAAAATTTGGCAGTTTGTCGGCTAAATAAAACAAACCAAGTGGCGTGCTATCACCGAAAAAGTTGGCTGCCAAGCGATCCCGAATAAAGCCCAGTAGACCGCTACCAAGTAACGTCAGGCCAATTAGGGCCGCGGCCGTTATAATAGACTCCTGGCGCTTGAGAAAGAGATTCTTAAAAGTCATCAAATGCAGGTTACCATAGCCCTTGATTTGGCGCCAGGGCTCTGGTATATTGGTCTCCTGTAGTTTTATGGCTAATTTAAAATCCGCTCAAAAGAAAACCCGAGTCGATATTAGGCGTACCAAATACGCTGTCTCTTGGAAAACCAAGCTACGGAAAGCGGTTAAATTAGGGGTTGTTTCCGATATCTACAAAGTGGCCGATAAGATGGCAAAAAACCATATTATTCACCCCAATAAAGCTGCTAGAATAAAGGGGCATGCCGCCTCTAAACAACTTAAGTCTAAATCTAATTAAACCCGTCTCTTTCGAGGAATCCGGAATCGGAAGTAAAATCCTCTACTTCTTCCGTGTTCAAGGGCGGCTACTCATAATAATTTTTCAGTTTTTAGTGGTCCTTTCTTTCGTGGCTCGCTATCTTTTAGATCAGCAATTGTTACCCGTTAATACTCGTTTAAGCAGTCAAATGCTTACTTTAGATAAGCTTAAAGTGGTTGAGGATCAATTAAATGTGAATAACCAGCGGTTACTGCAACTTCGTAGTATTCAAGCTAAATCAAGTGATCTTCCCGGAATTTTAGTAGCGGTTCGTGGCTGCTTACCGGAAGGTTTAACTCTGTCTCAATTAAATATTACTTCTAAATCAATAACCATAAACGGATCAACCATTGATGCGATTAATTTTGGGAAGTTATTGGTGGCTTTAAAACAAGTGGCCGCTTTTAAGCAAATCGCCCTAAACTCCGCCACTTATGATAAAACCCACAATAGTTTCTTGTTTAATTTAGAAGTAGCTTTATGACTTTAGGGATCCCTAAATATTTAAATAGAAACCTTCGGGCCTATATTTCAGAAACCCCCCAGAAAGCCTACACTTTGCTAGGATTAAGTCTAATAACCATTATAATTTTTGGCACTTTTGGAATTTATCCGGCTATCGCTTCCGTATTCAAAATTAAGGCCAATATTGAGCAGGGCAAAAAATATGAAACGACCTTCGATCAGAAAATCACGGCCCTAAAAGCAGCGTCAGTAAGACTCCGTAACGAGGCGGCCGCGGTTACCAAGATCTCAGAGCTACTGCCAATTAGTGCGGATAACGGCCAATTTATTCAGGATTTATCGCTTCTGGCCAGTAATTCTTTAGTAAAATTAGATTTTATTCAAAAAGTATCGATAACCGAAGCGGCTAGCTCCGGAGAAAATAAATATTGGATCGGTTTAAGTGGCAGTTACGGCAACATTGAGAAATTTTTAAAAGATCTAGGCAGTTTTAAACGTTTAGTTTCCATAGCTTCAATTGGCTTAAGTTCTTTAAACAGCCAGGCGCGAGCGACGGTATACTTAAGTACGTTTAATTATGTTAGGTAAGTTAATTTATGTCTAAGGATTTAATTATAGCTTTAATTGCTGTTTTAATTGGTCTTACGGTCTGGGGCCTTTTTGGAGTTATTCACAGCCGGCAGACTGATAGTCTGCCTTTCGGTGTTGCTGATTATTTAAAACCATTACCACCAACATTAAACCTTGACCTATCCGCTCAAAGCGCTAAAGTTAAGTAATGGTTATTTTAAATAAAGAAATTAACCGGGTGTTTGTGCTACCGGTCGTTGGGGTAATATTAGTTATAATACTGGCGGTTTCCGGTTGGTTTATTAGCAGGCGTCTCACGTCATCGAATCTTTCGGCGGTGACCACGCATGCTACTGAAAGTACCGATGCCGCTTCTCAAAGCGGCTCTCATAATGTTTGTGAGAATAATGCCTGCGTGGCCAAGCCTGGGATTGGGCCTTCCGACTGCACTTTAAATATCGATTGCGCGCCGGCCGAATGCGCTACTGTCGTTGCCAGTCCCGAAAAGCCGGCGATTGGCGATAGCAATGTTAAATTTATTTGTGCCGGTAGTGTGCCAAGTAGTTCCAATACGGTAGCCACGGTCGACTTTTCGTTGACAGTACCGAGCACCGCCAACGCTGACGAATTTAGTTGTCCTTCCGATAATTGTACATTTACATCAACCGGAAGTAACTTTACAGCCACTCTTACTTACCCCAAGGCGCTCGTCAAGGGCTCTTATTCTATTATGACCAGGGCTTGCTTTAAACTGGCTTCGGGAGCCGATATTTGTGGAAAATACTTGCCACCAACGCCTTAAAGCCCCATGAAGAATAATTTGCTACGGCTTCTCATCATCGCTCCGTTCCTGGTTATTGGATTTTTAGTAGTTCAAGGATCGCCGTCTTCTTCTGTGTCTCGCGAGCCCTCGGTTCTGGGGAGTTCTATAATTATTACCGTTGGAGACTCAGGAATTACCTGTACTTCCAAAGCCCAATTGACTTTACCAAAGAATTTTCCGCCGCTTAATTCCGATCTTAATAATTCCAAAACGGTCGATATCGACGGCGTTGCGGTCAAAGGGGCGCCCTTAGGCCTTGATGTCACCTATCAAATTGATTGCACCAATACCGGCATTACTCCGCTAACCGGTCTGGTTCTAACCAATCCGCTCACAGGAGCTAATCAGAATTACTTAACTTATAAATCAACGAATAACTCCGATTGTAGTTTTAATAACCCTGATTTTATTTGTAACCCCGGAAACCTTGCGGTCGGGGCCAAACTCAGCCGCAGTTTTATAGTCACTGTGGCTTCAGATATCCTTGAAAACTCAGTTGCGGTAACAAACGTAGCGACGATTACCGCGGACGGCGGGATTGCCGCACCGGCGTCAACTTCTTTCTCAATTTATAAACGGCCGGCTTGCGGCAGCTTAACCCATTCTCCCAGTCCTGTGGTTGCCAGTTCTCCCGCTACTTTTACCGGGATCGGGACCACTTATGATAATGCGCAAACTACCTATATCTTTTCAGTTGGCGCAGTAGCGGTCTCTGTCCAAAGCGGTACTACTTACAGCCAGTCATTTGTAAATCAAGCCGAGCCATATTACACCACTTTGGCGATTCGTGATTCTTTGGGTAATGCTTCCGGAGACCCCAGTAATTGCAGTGCGGCTTGCGCCAATACTTTTGAAGTGGCGGCCGCTCCCTCTCAATGTGTTTCCGGTCTCACTTTGACTCCCAGCTCTGGCCCCTCACCTCTTAGTGTCACCGCGATGGCTTCACTGACCGGAACTTTCACAATGCCGTTGACTTCGAAGGTTTACGACAGTTCAACTCTGATTAAACAAGTCTCCGGAAATAGTAACAATATCTCGGTGCTCTTAAGTTTTACAAATGATACCCAAAGTCCAGTGCCACATTTACTAAGTCTGCTGGTTTACGACAGCGCCGGAAAGTTGGTATCAAATCTCTGCGAGGCCGCGATTTTAGTCCAGCCAGCCGTTGCCCCGCCCCCGCCACCAACACTTAATCAACATTACGCCTGTGTTAGTGCAACCTGCACTTTACTTAATTCGCCAGGAATAAATTCCTGCACAGTTGGTGGCACTGAGTGCGTGGTAGCAACGCATTATGCTTGTGTTAATAATGCTTGTACTTTGGTCAATTCCGCGGGAGCGAACACTTGTATCGTTGGTGGTTCGGAATGCGCCGCGGTATCACCTCCGGTCGTTTCGCATTATGCTTGCGTGAATAGTGCCTGTACGCGGGTCAATTCCGCGGGCGTGAGTACTTGCACTTTAGGAGGAACGGAGTGCGCCCCCTTGGTCACGCACTTAGAATGTAATGCTACAAGCTTAGTCTGCGAGGCGGTGGTGGGGGCTGGTGTGGATAGCTGCAGTACTAACGCCCAGTGTGCGGTCATATCTCCCAGCGGACCGCATCATTTTGTGTGTAATCAAGTGCGAAAGTCTTGTGACAGTTATTACGGAAACGGCGTGAATACCTGCAAAATTAGTAGTGACTGCACCCAGTTTAACGGCGGTACCCCTAGTTTGACAGGAGCGTTGCTCGTAATTGGTGGCTCTTTACTTCTCGGTGGTTTTGTTACCATAATGAAGTTGCTAAAAAAATGAAAAAATCTGCCAGCCAAACAATTATAACCGTCGTAGTTTTATCTGTAGTTCTAATTTCCGGGGTATTTTTCCTCAAGGGTGGCTTCGGTCTTTTTAATGGCTCTACTGTGTCTGACGTTCCTCAAAACGTCTCCATTAGTGAAGTTCGCAGTACTCAAAGTTCTGTTTCTTGGATTACCGCTGACCGCACTCCCAGCACTGTTTACTACGGCACTACGTTGTCCTTGGGAGACGAGAAGACAATACCCGGTTTAACTACGGCTCACTTAGTGACTTTAGAAAATTTAAATCCCGATACCACTTACTATTTAATGATTGGCGGCAGTAGCCAAAAATATGCCTCCGATGGTCCCAGTGGCGCTATTCCTTACACGTTGCGCACTTTAGCCGCTCTTCCTGCTACTAATAATTCCGCGGTTAATCCGAATCCAATTCCGGTCAAACAACTCGCTTTAGCCCAAACTCCGTCTCCGTTTGGAGAAGTACTAAAAAATGGTGGTAGTAATCGTCCGCAAGTTCTAGCGGAAGCCACTACCAGTGGCGGCACGTCTGGAGGGACGTCCGGCGGCACAAGCGGTGGAAATGGCACGCCGCAAACGGCTAGTCCTTTATATACCTTGTTAGTCGCGGTCGTTTCTTTATCACTCTTAGGGTTTGGGTATAGGCTTCTGAGGCGTTAATACACTAATTTCCCAATCACCAACAGCCGACTAGTCGTTAACCCCGGTGGATAACAGGTCATCAAAACCACGGATGATGAGCTGCCGGTTTCCAGGCCGTAATCTTTTAGTGGTGCCACTTCCGCGGGGTTTAAAATCTTGGTTTCCGTTACTTCGTAGCGGTAAGTCACGGCGTTGATGCCAATGCTAAACTCGTCGCCAACAGTTAGATTTGGTAAAGTCGAAAAGATAGTTTTGTAATTATTAGGGCTAAAAAACAAAGGAGCGGCCGAATGTCCGTAAATAAAAGTCGTGCCAATGTCGCCCGGAATCGCACTGCCTCGAAAATGCCCCAAACGCTCGTCAGGGCTTAAATTTACGGAGTTAGTTTCCACACTGGCTTCTTTAATATTTAGTTTGGGAATTGTTAACAAAAAAGTATCTGGCACTTCCTCATTTACCCCGGAAGTAATTGTTAAAGATTCGCTGCTACTTAGCTTGGCACTTTTTGGTAACGGTACTCCAACCATGGGGGAAGGGGTATCAACATTAAAAGCTCCTAAAACACTGTTTTGGGGGGATTCTAATTTACTATCCTGACCTGTAAATTGAGGTAAGATTACTTGGGAAAGTAGCAATATAAATCCGCCTAAAATAAAGCAAAAAGCGGTTCCAAATTTTAAAAACGGCTTAAAAATGAAGACCCACCAGGCTTTAGCCGGCAATTTTGAGAGGTTTTTCATTGGTGTAGGTAGTGTAGTGAATGATTAAATTGGTCAGTAGCAGATCATCAGAAAGAGAGCTGCCTTTAAGGGCCATATCAACCGTTAACAGTTGACTATAGATTTCCAACAATTCCATTTCCGTAAAATTCTTTGCTGCCGTCGTCAACTTTCTTTTTTGAAAAGGCGACAAGCTTTCGGCCAGTTTATTTTTATACTTGACGGAAAGTAAGTTTCTCGTTAAGTACGTTATCATTACTAAAATTCCAATCGCCGATTCGCCTTGAGCCAAGAGTGTTTGTAATTCCTCAAAAGCCCGGGGGCGGTTTTTGGCGCCCAAGGCATCCAGTAATCCCCAGATTTGAGCCGTCACTTCGTCGTCGAAAAACGTCACTTGGCCACCAAGGTCGGCGACAGATTTTAAAAGTTTGGAGTTCTTAGGGAGCGAGCCGTCGATCCAAAGGACTGCGTCTACGCCGTCGACGCCGGTCTTATTTAAAGTCTTAAGCAGCTCCTCCTCGTATTTTTTCCACTCTGTAGCCATCTCGGCAACGATCAAAGTCTTCTCGGAAAGTAAGGACTGACTGTTAAAGAGGCTGGAAATCGGTCCCGCGAAGTTCTTGTCAATGACGATTGTTTGCACCGCCTCCGGTGGGAAGTTCTTTTTGACTTCAAGTAGGGCTTTTCGAGACGAAGTTTTATTTTTACCGCCAATTAAATAAATCACCATTTCATTTTAACAGATTTAAAAGATTCCCCACTTCCAAACCTAGCTAGATTTGATAGTATGTCTTTATATGGCAGCTACAGATGCTAAGAAACTAGCTCTTACTCATGCGTTGGCCGACATCGAAAAAAGCTTTGGTAAGGGTTCCATTATGCGACTGGGGGAGCGCCCGAAGGCCTCCGGAGTTAACATTATTAACACCGGATCTATTGCTTTAGACTTAGCTTTGGGAATTGGTGGGCTCCCTAAAGGCCGAATCATCGAAATTTTTGGTCCTGAAAGTAGTGGTAAAACTACCTTGTCGCTTCACATTGCCGCTGAGGCTCAACGAGCCGGAGGAACCGCCGCTTTTATTGATGCTGAACACGCTTTAGACCCTATGTACGCCGCCAGGATTGGCGTTAACGTTGATGATTTGCTTATCTCCCAACCCGATACCGGCGAGCAGGCCCTAGAAATTGCCGAAACTTTAATTCGTAGTAGTGCTGTCGATCTAATTATCATTGATTCCGTCGCGGCTCTCACTCCCAAAGCCGAAATTGAAGGGGAAATGGGCGATTCTTTTATGGGGCTGCAGGCTCGCCTCATGAGTCAAGCCCTCCGTAAAATTACCGGAGCTACCAGTAATACCAACACCATGGTTATTTTCACTAATCAGTTACGCGAAAAAATCGGAGTGATGTTTGGCAATCCCGAGGTGACGACCGGCGGCAGGGCTCTTAAATTCTACGCTTCGGTTCGTTTGGAAATTCGGCGGGTCGAGTCGATTAAGGATGGCGATCGAGTGACTGGTAACCATGTCCGAGTCAAAGTGGTTAAAAACAAAGTCGCTCCGCCTTTTCGGGTGGCCGAATTTGACATTATGTTTGCCGAAGGCATTAGTAAAGTGGCCAGTCTTTTGGACGTCGGAACCGAGATGGAGATTATAAAAAAGAGTGGGGCTTGGTATGAATACAACGGTGAAAAATTGGGTCAGGGCCGCGAAGCCTCTAAAGAAAACTTAAAACAAAATCCGAAACTAGCCGCCGAAATCGAGAAGAAAATTCGCGATAGCCTCAAAGATCAAAACGCCCCGGCGGTGCCCCTCGAAGTTGGTGAATCTTCCGAAGAATCCGAAGAATAATTAGATGATTTCCAAAGAAAAAGAGTTAAAAAAGATAGCGGTTAACATCGCTTCCTGCCGTCTTTGTCAGCAAGGCATGTCGGGTCTGCCAGTTCCCGGTGAGGGCGCGGTCAACGCAAAACTAATGTTTATTGGTGAAGCGCCTGGGGTTGAGGAATCTAAGACCGGAAGACCTTTCATCGGTCGCTCTGGAAAATTGTTGACCCAGATTCTGGCTGAAATCGGTCTAAAACGCGAAGAGGTTTTTATCACTTCTCCGGTCAAATACTTTCCCGGCCGCCGCGCTCCCACTTCTCAAGAAATCGATCACGGCAGAACGCACTTACTAGCACAAATAAAAGTTATTCAGCCAAAATTTATAGTTCTAATGGGAACCACGGCCGTTAAGGCTTTATTACCAGACGAAACTTTTCATGCGGTTAAAGATCATGGTCGCGTCGTCACTCAGTCCGGTCAAACGTACTTTCTCACCTTCCACCCCGCCGCCGCCCTGCGCTCCCCTAAAATTTGGGGTGGGTTAATGCGGGCTGATTTTAAGAAGCTATTAAAATTACTCTAGCGATTCATTTTCGAAATAAGATAACGCCCCTGCTTTAAGGTTAAGTACTTTATTAACCCCCACACTTTCCACGAAATAACGATCGTGCGAAACGAGTAGCAACGTTCCTTGGTATTTTCGTAAACTATCTTCTATAACTTCCTTGGTTTCAATATCTAAGTGGTTATCCGGTTCATCTAGTATTAGCAAATCGTAATCTTTATGGGCAAAAATGGCGAAGGCAAAACGAGCTCGCTCCCCGGGGCTTAATTGCCAAATTCTTTTAGCAATATCGTCTTTATTAAATAAAAATTTGCTTAAATACCCTTTAGCATCATAAAAAAAGCAATTAGTACTAGCCGTAAAAATCTCTTGTAAATTTCGATTATCTGTTCCTTCTTTATCCATATGTTGCACTTGAGCAAAGTAACCTAGTTTCACGTTGTCGCCAATCTTTACCTCTCCAGAACTTGTTAGCTCCTCGCCCATAATCATTTTCACCAAAGTAGATTTACCAGCGCCGTTGGGGCCAAAGAGCCACAGTTTTTCCTGACCGCGGAGTTCAAAATCTAAATTAGTAAACACCCGATTTTTTCCGTAAGCCTTAGCCACGTTACTGCAACGGACCATAAGCTTCCCCGGCCGAATGTCGGTCGCGAAATTTAAGCCCTTTATCTTTTTAGAAACGTATTCTTCTTTCGGCTGGCTAGTTACTTCTCGCTCCATTCTTTTCTTGGCAGAGCACGTATTCTTCGTTCCACTTGTCGATCAGCTTTAACTTTTGGGTACGATAATTATCATAATCACCTACAAATTGGTACAGCTTTCCTGCTTCGATTTCCCAAATTTCATCTACTGTGTGATTTAGAAACGAGCGGTCGTGGGAAATCATAATCACTGTGGCCGGCAGAGTTTTAACGTAATTCTCAAACCACATAATACCTTCGATATCTAAGTGATTGGTAGGCTCGTCTATAAATAATGTCGTTGGGTTCTTTAGTAAGACTTCAATTAACTTCACTCTCATCTTCTGCCCCTCGCTCATGGTTTTAACATTTTGCTGGGGATCATAATTAGTAAATTCCAGTTGCGTTACCAATTTATCAATCAGATAATATTCCCAAGAGCCATCAAGACTTGATTCTAAATACTCGGCCACCGTTATATTGGGGAAATCAAATTCTTGAGGAATGTAGCCAATCACCTCGTTTTGAATATCGAGGCCTCCGGCGGTTGGCTCTTCAATGCGGTTAACGATTCTAAATAACGTTGACTTGCCACAGCCGTTGCGTCCTACCAGACCAATTTTCTTGCCGTTACCGAGTTTAAAATCCA
Source organism: candidate division WWE3 bacterium (assembly GCA_026396615.1). Taxonomy (NCBI): domain Bacteria; phylum candidate division WWE3; species candidate division WWE3 bacterium. Next base: position 154,226 of record JAPLWK010000008.1, read on the forward strand.
CTCCGTTTAAGACAAAAACATCGCCATATTTTTTAGTGAGATTTTTAGCCGTAATCACGGCCTCATTTTAGCATTTACCTTCCTTTTATTGGGGTTTTCCTCATCAATGGATCAATCGTTGGGGTTTTGTTCAATGTAATATTGAAGAATCGCTAGTTCTTTTTCGTTGCGAATAATTCTTTCGAAGTAACTCCTTTGCCACAGATCAATCGATTTATCTTTTAAAAGTAGACGAACTTGTTTTGTCATCTCAGACTTGAAAGACCCAACAATGCTTCCAAGCGTAGGGGCGTGGCATGCCGCGCCCGCAATCTCGATTATAAAATGAAGGTGACTAGGCATAATCTGAAAGGTGTTTAATGAAACGGGATAATGATCTGGTATATTTTTCCAAACATTCTCAACGATTTTACCGAGGCGACTTGGGAGAAATATCTTTTCGGTTGCGGGCTGGGCATGCCCAGCCCCTACGATCGATTTTTGTGGTCTCAAGTTGCCGTCAACTATATTTCCAAGAATACACCTTCTATTTTCCACGCAAATCGTCACGAAATAATACCACTCTGTTGAATAATCAACTCCAGGTAATCTTAAAAGCTTTCGCTTAGGTCGAATCACTCGATCATATTTATCCAGCACATTAAAAGAGTAACACCTGAATAATTAGAGTAAAATAAATACATGACCGGCGAAAAATCTTCATTATCAACGGAAGAAGATAAAACTGCTGATGGTAGTCAAAATACTGTTGAGGCTGGTGAGGTTCCAAAATTGACTTTTCGGATTCCCACCGCCGACGAGGAATTTAATCGCTTGTGGTGGACAGCTAATCGAGTCGAACACTACAAAGAAACTCATGCTAACTTAGTTTGGCCGAATAACGAGGAGTTGCGATCTTTAATGACGGGTTTTCCTAAGTTAAAAGCCGGTACTAAAGACAAAATGCGAGAAGTTTTTTCAAGTAAGGTTTATTCTGCGGAAACCTATCAACGTAGTGTAGCCGCTCTAGAGGAAGCCCGACCGACGATTGAGGCAGCTTTTCCAAGATTTATCGATTTAGCAAATCACTGGGGCGTTAACTTTCCAAATGAAATTGAAATTACTGTTACCGCTTACGGAACTGGCGGTAATTTTAACGCTAAAACAGGCCATATAAAGGCGCAAATAAACCCAGAAAACAACTTTAATAATCGGGGTAACCCTGCTCATACACCTCTTCATGAGATTGTCCATATTTTAACGGACGAAGATATTGCAGCAAGATATAATCTGTCTTTTGATGAACGTGAGCGATTAGTCGATGATGTTGTAGTAGCTTTGTGTAGTGATTTAGTTCCCGATTACTTTCGTAAACATCCAGATGGTTCACAAATTGACCCCTACGCCACTGCCGAAACTTTGGATTTTTTACCAGATTCAATCGCTAAATACGTGAAAGATTTTCCCCGTTAATATATTAGGAAGTATTTGGCAACATTGGGCAGTATTTGGTAAGATTAGGTAATGCGGATCCCACCGGCTTATGAAAAGACAATTGAGCTCACTCGAAATCTCGCTAGATTGCAAAGCGCGAGTACTGTTCTTGCAAAAATCCCATTAAGTCCAATTGCTAAAACCAATTATGAGCGGACCTCACTACTGCATAGCGCTCTCTTCTCTGCACGGATTGAAGGTAATGATTTAGATCTTACGGATCTAACCACTAGTTCTCAGGCTCAGAAGCAAGTGGAAGTTCAAAATTTACAACGGGCTCTGAAGTATTTACAAGTAAAATGGGCCGAAAACTCTAGAAAGTCCATTGATCTAGCCTTAATTCTGGCGCTTCATAAATTGGTAATGGCCGAAGTTTCGCAGTATCCGATCGGAAAACTACGTAATAATGTCTCGGCGATTTTTAACGGGGCCGGGTTTGCTATTTATGTCCCTCCAGCGCCTAGTGTCGTACCGGGTCTACTAAATGACCTTATTAGTTATATAAATTCGAAGGAAGACGCCATTATTCTGGCCTTTTTAGGGCATTTGGTTTTTGAAAAGATTCACCCTTTCTTTGACGGCAATGGTCGGGTCGGGCGCTTACTGCTAAAGGCGGTTCTTCTAAAAGAGGGTTACGAAGCTTTGTCTTTCGTTTCACTAGAGGAGGCAATAGACGGTAAGCGCGATGAGTATTACTCTACTTTTACATCGTCGGCCACCAGATATTTAGAGTTTATGTCAGAAACACTGGCAACCGCCGCCGAAAAAGCTATCGATCAGCTATTGCAATCAAAAGAAGAATCTCCCAAAGAGTTGGCGTTGTTACCAAGACGTCAAGAAATTTTAAATATTATTCGTGATCACGGAGCGGTTAATTTCGATACTCTACACAGGCGCTTTCTCGCTATAAATCCCAGAACTTTACGCTACGACATAAAATATTTGATCGATCATGGATTCGTTCAAAAGCAGGGAACAACGCGAGGCGTGTTTTACAGTCTATTTTCCCATACCGGTACTAAACCTGGCGAATTCGATAAACATTCCGGTGAATAGCTCGATCATGGCGAAGGGGGCGAGAATGGAGACCCAATTCTTTTTGCCTGGTTTATAGCCTTTAAGAAGCAGTGAATTAGTGACGACCGAAATAGAGCTTAAGGCCATGGCAAGGCCCGCTAGTTCCGGCTTTAAGATCAGTCCAAAACTCATAAATACCCTGGCGGCGATGGGAATCCCAATGACGTTATAAAAGAGCGCGAAGAACATATTTTGCTTAATTTTTTGCATGGTAGTTTTAGATAGATCAATGGCATTTACTACGTCCCGCAAATCATTTTTTATAATTACGATACCACCGGTTTCCATAGCGACGTCCGTTCCCGAGCCCATGGCAATCCCCAGGTCCGCAGCTGCTAGCGCTGGAGCGTCATTAATACCATCACCCACCATGGCTACTTTTAGGCCTAGCGCTTGAAGCTTAATTACCTCTGCTGCTTTGTCGCCAGGTAGCACTTCGGAGAGGACATTTTTAATGCCCACTTGAGTGGCGATCGCTGCTGCAGTTTTAGCATTGTCACCGGTGATCATATAAACTTTTATTCCTATTTTTTTAAGTCGCTCCACAGCTTCTTTAGAAGTCTCTTTAACTGTATCAGCGACAGCGACTGTCCCTAGAATTGCTTCTTTAGTGGCCAGTATCATGGCCGTTTTGCCTTGTTCTTCTAACGTGGTTAGTTGGTTGTCAACTTTTTCTAGAGCCAGACCGGCCACCTCAGCTATCATCTTTCTATTTCCTAGAAAGTAGGTCGTGCCTAAAATTTGTCCGCTGACGCCATACCCAGGCACCGCTTTAAAATTGATGACATCGTTTATAGAAATGTTTTTTTCCTTGGAATAATTGTAAATCGCTTCCGCTAAGGGATGTTCGGAGAGCTTTTCAAGGCTGGCAGCGAGTCGTATGGTGTCATCTTTGGTGGCGTCACCGAAACTTTCCACATCCGTCACCTCCGGCTTACCTTTAGTTAAAGTGCCAGTTTTATCAAAAACAATGGCTTGAATTTTACAAGCAATTTCTAATGGTTCTCCACCTTTAATTAAAATGCCATTTTCCGCTCCCTTACCCGTGCCCACCATAATCGCAGTGGGGGTGGCAAGACCAAGCGCGCAGGGGCAAGCAATTACAATTACTGAAGTAAACGCCATTAAAGCAAACGATAAAGTAGTCCCTAGAAAAAAGAACCACATACTAAAAGTTATGACAGCTAGCGTCAGAACCATTGGTACAAAATAAGCCGCAATGCGGTCAGCTATATCTTGGATTGGGGCCTTACTGCCCTGTGCCTCTTCCACCAACTTAATAATTTGCGATAAAGTGGTGTCCGCGCCCACCCGGGTGGCGATAAATTCAAAGCTGCCAGTTTTGTTTATAGTCCCCCCAATGACGTTGTCATTAATTTGCTTTTCAATTGGCAAACTTTCTCCGGTGACCATTGATTCATCTATCGCTGATGATCCTTTAGAAATCTTACCGTCGACAGGAATTTTTTCTCCGGGCCTCACAAGAACATTGTCGCCCGCTACCACTTGGTCGCTTGCAATGTCCAGAGTCTGTCCACCACGAAGCACTCGGGCAGTTTTCGCTTGTAAACCCATCAGTTTTTTAATCGCTTCCGAGGTTTGGCCTTTAGCTTTGGCCTCTAGCCATTTGCCAAGTATTACGAAAGTAATTAGGAAAGCGGCAGTTTCAAAATAAAGCTCTGGAATTTTCGCGCCCCCCAAACCAATAATCGAAGACGTTTTTAGAAAGTACGCGATAAAATTAATAAGGCTGTAGCCAAAGGCGACCGAAGTGCCAATGGCAATTAGCGAGTCCATGTTAAACGTCTTCATTTTAAGACTCGACCAGGCACCCTTATAAAATCCGGCTCCAATAATAAACTGCACTGGTGTCGCGAGAATTAGGGAAATAATGCCAATGTACGGTAGCAGATTGGTTCCTGGTAGCCACTTAAAAAAGTCTAGTAACATGAAGTACATTAATGGCAAACTGCAGAGTAAACTAAAAATGAATTTCTTTAAAAGAACTTGAATTTCAGATTTTTTTTTAGATTCGTCCTTTTCAGGGTGTGCAGAATCGGTTAGTGCTGCTTTATAACCAGCGGCGGCTACCGCTTCTAGAAGTGGGGAGGTTTGCACGGTGTCATCGACGGTGACAATAGCTTTTTCAGATCCAAAGTTAACTCTGGCTTCAGTTACTCCGTGAACAGTTTTAAGTGATTTCTCAACCAGCAAAGCGCAGGAAGCACAGTGCATGTTGCTAATAGTGAGCGTGACTTTGTTAGTTGACGACATTAATGACTCCTCGATACATGCCCATACTACAAGAGAATCTTATTTGACCGGCAGTGGTCGGGGTAAATTCAAAAACGTTTACGCCAGGTTGTAAGGATTTTCCGATGTTTAGACTGGGAGCGACTAAATAATTAGCGCAGGTATAACTGGTCGTTGAATTAACTTCCCAGCGCACTGGGACTCCAGCTTTTACTGTAAACGTATTGGGGCTATAACCGGCTCCAATTACGTCCATTTTTATTAATTGAGAGTTGTTGGTGACAACACTGTTGCCTGCTGTTTGTTCTTTGTTATCTAATGTTATTTGTGGCAGTGGTACATTTAGAACTACTAGGGCTTGCCAGAGAGCTGAAAGGCTCATGAAAATAATTATAGCCCCGGCGATTTTAGAAATTAACGGCCGTTTTAAAATAGTGCTTCCGGCAATACCCATGAGCATAAGTACCGGTAAAGTCCCAATCGTAAAGCTTATCATAGTGATTGCTCCGGATAATGGGTTTTTAGAAGCGATGGCTAGGGCCTCAGCTGCAAGAGTGAAGCCACAAGGCAGGAATATAGTCAAAAAACCGACGCTAAAAACCACCGGTAATTTATTTGTTGAAGATTTTTTATCAATGTAGTCAGTAACTTTCCGAAATATTGGCGGCTGAAATTTTCTTAAAGCTGAGACACCAAGCATTTGCAATCCTATTAAGATCATGAAGATCGAAATAAAGATTGTAAGAACTGAGCTAGTGGTTGGCGACAGGCTAATCGCGCTACCAAGGAGTCCTAGTAGAGCTCCGGCGAGGCTAAAAGAAACTAGACGTCCTGCATTAAAAACAGCACCACCAGTAACTTTTTTGTTACCAAACGAAGGCGAGAGGGTCAGAACTATGCTGCCAATTAGAGCGGCGCAGGTAGAAAGACTCGCTAAAAATCCGAGTCCCATCGATGTTAAGGTAGGTAGGAACATATTAGCGATTAAAAAGCTTTGTTACTTGTAGAATCTCAGCGGTCATCTTTTTTTTCTTTTGACTGTTAGAGGTGGCCATGGCGTTTTTAAAACAGGAGTTTAAATGCCCTTCCATTAAGCTTTGATGGGCACTGCGGAGGAGTCCAATGACCGCTAAGTTCTGTTGCATAATATCAATGCAGTATTCACCATTTTCCCGCATCCTAATTATTTTTCCTAAAGAAGTGTGAGCTTTTTTTAATGAGGTAAGTATGGGGTCGGTGTTAGACTTAATCATAGTACCTGTACCTAGGGTATAGGTACATCTTAGTTCTACAAAGGTGCGTTTGTCAAGATGCTGGAATTCACCTGATTTAGTCAGAGATTCATTTTACAAAGCAGAGGCTTTGGCTAAAGGTGTAGAAGACTATCAAAGCGATAATTTTGGATGATGTAATAATGCTAGTTAAATTTTATAACCGACTACTTTTTTAATAATAACCTTCTTTATTTCTTCCCAATCAGCCTCTTGATGCATGCGAGGCATCGGTTGGGCATCAGCATCATCGAAATAGGTTAGTGATTTTACAATATGGATATGGTTATAATTTACGCCTTGGTATTTCTTATCTAAATTTTCAAATAATTTTACTAAAGTATAGGTTTGTAGCAAAAAATATAAATCTATAAAATCTTTCTTACTGCCTCTCGCCGAAATCGTAATTAGTTTAGTACAGGCAACGTCTATCACTGATGACAGATTAATATTTTCGTAGGGCACTAAATTCTCAAGCATTCGGTACGGGTAGTACAGAAATTGGATTTTTACCCCGTCTAGAAATAAGTTAAGAGTATTTTTTTCTAATGTCGCATCGCTAATGTCGCCAAGTGGTAAGAGTTTGGTCTGTAACATTTCAGGATTAAATTCTTTAGAAGTAAAAAAATCTAAATCTTCAGATTCGCGGTGCCCAAGTTGAAGCGATAGGGCGGTACCGCCAGAAAGGTAAAAATCAGTGAATTCTGGTTTACTCTTAATTTTATCAAGAGCAGTTTTTGTTTTTAGAGGTGGCGCTGATTCAAAAAACTTCATGTTTTTGCCTCAAAAAATATCTTCCAAAAGTTAGCTGACTTTACACTTAATTTTAAATCAGGTAATAAAGCCTTAATTTGTGGCTCTCCGACTTCAGAGAACAACCATTTGATATCAGGCGTGTCGCCTTTTTCTAATAATGTTTGGACTATATACTTTTTATTGTCCAGGAGGCTTAGGTTTTGAGTATTATCGCCCCAAAAATACTTGAGCACGGTCGCTGGTATTGGGTTTTCCATCTTTTTATTATACAAGAAAATACGGAGATTCACCGAAAGATGGAGTTGATTTACTTGCTACTTCAAACCGCAAATATTTTGGCTAAAGTTGTAGCCGATGATAAAACCTAGGAAAGGTAGAGCGACGAATAAAATCAAGGCGACGATTTTAGAAAAGGTGGTGACGGTGGTGAACTTCTTAGAAAGTTTCATATTAAGCTGGAATTGTAATTTGGCATTCGGATGTGTTTCTAGTAATGATATTTGATAATAGCTCCGCCTTAATAGTCTCAGATAATTGGAGAGTCACGGCGCTCTTACCTACTGGAGCCGTCTTCCCATTATCAATTTTTTTAGTGAAAAGGTTAATGAATGGTCGAAACGCCTTTTCGTGTGCTCCCAAATTTGCTTTGTAATACTCTATAAATACCCCTCCAATATTTGACTGCCCATCGACGTAAATGGAAAATTCGTTGCTTAGGGACAGCAGGGAAAACTCAGGTTTTATTTTCTTTGGGGAATAGTAAAGACTGTCCAAATCGTTGTCGTAGAAAAATAGCCACTTCTTTGAGGAGGCGATCTTTTGAATCTCTGCGATTTGACCCCCAATTTTTTTGTAATCAATTTTTATGGTCTTTCCCATAATGGCTCCTTAAAGTACTGAGTTTCCTTAATGTTTGTTGGTCTAAATGCCGTAATGATAATGTAGCAATATTTGGTTTTTCGTACAACTACCTTCGTATATCTAGTGGTTCCTTCGAAAGTAAATTCTTCATAGTAATAGCAAAAAAGACCCTTAGATTTATACGCTGGGTAAATGCAGGTTGGTTCTATTATAGCCTTTTTAATTCTTTCCGTGAAATCCTCTCTTAAAAGTTCCGGATGTTTTAGTAAATGATTCGAAAAGTTTTCTTTATCAAAAATATAACGCCTGCCGTCTTTGTCTTTAAAATCGAATTGGACTTCTTTATAAGCCTTATCAGCCACAGGATTTAAACTAAGTTACCAACATATACTTGTAAATAATTAGTCAACTAAAAAGGTGCTCTTGTCCTAGTCATAATTGCGCATGGCAATTTTTGGAGTGTTGTTCGGTATTTAGTTATTTCTCAAGCCGATCGATTATTTTTAGAACCACTTCTCCCAAGGTACCACTAATTTTGTGCTCTTTGTAAGCATTTATCTCATCACAAAAGTCCCTTATAAAAACCATGCCCTTTTGCTCTTCTTGTTCAATATAAAATTCTGGAGTCTCCCCAAAAATTGCTGGATCACTGTAACAAGATTTGATCGCCCGAATAAAGTGTTCTTCAACGCAAGTCTCCCAGCTGTTGTATGCCTTGGAATAACTGGAATTAGCAAGTACTTGGTCTATAAGACCAGCGTGTTTCCAGATTTCACCAAGACATGGTTCCAAAACTTTTTTGGCTTTGGGATGAGAGGCTTCGTGAGCAATGGTGTGTAGCGAATAAAACGAAAAAGGCGTGCCTATTACTTGAAATAAAGTCTCACCTATTTCAGGGCCAAAGCTGCCCTGAGTTAGAGGGTTTGGAATCACCATCTGCTTAAAGTCGGTCTCTAGTTCCCAAACCTCGTTCAAAAGTTTATCAAGGTTAACCTTACTAATTTGATCACTGACGTAATCGGCAATTTCCTGATATTGCGGTTTTACAGAGTTATAGAAATCTTCAAAGTCAGTGTTGCTGTAAAAATGCTTTACCGCCGGTAAAACGGCACTGCCTCTATTTACCTCTGACCTGATCCACTCCGTAAGTAACAAATCTTTTCGGGGACTAAAATCGGGGGCCTCACCTAAAGTTAGAATAAAAGTAACGGCTTTGGACTCGTGGATGTAATCGCTGACTTTTAGACTTGGCCCCTTGTAACCCCGAAAATGCTCTGTTACTAACTTTCTAAGAGGGTGTGAGTTTAAATCGCCATAGGCTTGACCGAGGTTGTTTAGTAATGAATAGAGGAGGAAAATGTTTTTGTTGGTCTCTACGGAAATCTTTGAAGAAACGCTTGTAGCCTGTTCTTCCACTTTCTCATTATAGCAACAATGGATTTAAAGAACCAGACTTTTCTTTTTGGTGGTGGGCTCTATACTTTAGCCGTATGTTAAATCAGGATATTATAGCTGAGCAGCAACATCTTGATGTCGTTAAGACGGCCATTGATAACTACCGTCAAGTGCTATTTGGTCATGTTAACGATATCGAAGAGAACTATAAAAACATTTTTATAAAAATCAGAGACCCTCAACTGACAACCGACGAGCGGTTTTGGGCGGTGTTTAATGCCATCGAAAATTACAAACACAGCGGTATTAGTGGCTTTTCAAAGCACCTACTAGAATTAACGGAGATCCAGGATACTCCCTATTTCGCCAGAGTCGATTTTAATCAAGAGCCACTGTACATTGGAAAATTCGCGTTTTATGAAAATGCCAGTAAAACATTAGTGACTGACTGGCGAGCTCCGGCCGCCACCCTTTACTACAACTATTCAAAACCGACTAAAAACGCCACTTATTCGGTGGATCTGGGCGATGGGGCCGTCAGCCAGTTTACCGGAGAACTTAACCTAAAAAGAAACATTGAAATCCAAAGTGGCCAAGTAGTTAGTATTTTTGATAATGACTCAGATAAACTAAGTTATCTAAAAGAGAAACTCTCACACCAAAAAGGCGGACTACTGAAAGATATCGTCACCACTATTCAAGAGGATCAAAATCAGATTATTCGTCTCCCTTTAAACGCTAGGGTCATTGTTCAGGGTTCAGTTGGTAGCGGTAAAACGACGATTGCTGTGCATCGACTTTCTTACCTCTTTTACAACTACCCCGGTAAAATGAGCAAAGACAGTACTTTGATCATTACCCCCTCGGCAGTCTTGCTAAATTACATTGCCCGAACTCTCCCAAGTATCGGAATTTACGAGACTACCTGTTTAACCTTTTACGAACTGCTAAAAAAGCTCTTTAGAGCCAATGGACTTAAATATCGAATCGTTGCCAAAGGGAGTCAACCACCTAACTTAGGGGAACTGAACGACGAGATTATAAAGTTTAAGAGAGATACTTTAAGAAAACTAGCCAAAAACCAGCTATGCTTTCGTTACGGCCTAATTAAAGAATACCGCCGACTTGAGGATTTGGGACTTCCGCCAGTTTACATTGTTCTATCCCTTAAAAAGCAGTTAAACAAAGATCTAGCCAAACTTAAACATCTCGCTCAAGTCGAGGTGGTAGAAGACAATATACGGGAGCTGAAGATAAGTTACGTGGCTATCAAAGACTTACAAGAGAAGCTCGAAATCTTAGTTCAGGAGATTCGCGGCGAACTACTAGGACAATTTTCGTCAAACCTTAATATTGACGAAGCTAGTCAACTCTTGTATCTCTACGACCAAATCGTGGGACTTAAGAAACCTCAAAAATTCCAACAGATAATTATTGACGAAGCTCAGGACCTAAGTGAATCCAATTACTTGGTAATAAAGGCTATGGCTGGAAGATCTGGACTAACGATCCTCGGAGATCTTAATCAACAGACTAAACTGGGAGCCGTAAAAAGCTGGGAAGCTTTGAAAGAAGTGCTTGGCGATATAGATATTGTTAAGCTCAAAATAAGTTACCGTAGTACCAAAGAAATTACAGATTTTTCGGCGAAGATCCTCGCTCCGTATGTACCAAAAGAGGCCCTACCTCAAAGTTTTGAGCGCCGCGGTCAACCAGTTGAAATTAAATCGACAGACACCTGGGAGGATTTGTTAACTTCGCTAGTTGGTACAATTAAAGATGTCAAAAAGAACCGTCAATCATCGATCGGAGTCATAATCTCCTCACCAAAAGACAGATTAAAAATCCTGAATTTCTTGAAAGGCCGCCTCGATAACGTAATCGAGGTAACAAATGATTTCCGATTATTTTCTGATTCTGCAATATACGTTTGCCGCAAAGAATTGGTTAAGGGGCTGGAGTTTGAAACTGTGTTATTGATAAACCCTGACGAAGAATCGTTCCCGAAGACTCTAACCGGAGCCAAGGAACTATACGTTTGCACCAGTCGAGCTATTAACGAACTTCATATTTATAATCTTAGAAACCAATCTAAATCGTAGTTGTCAACATTCTGTAGTTATATTTTCCCGTGGCAATTTTTGAAGCGCTGTTTAAATGGACACTGCAGAGACTAAAGCCTTTTATATCTAGTTGATCTCCCCAAACCAATCCGCTGGATGCGTTTCAGTTGAAGAAGTTTAGTGAGCACTTGATTGACTGTCGGTCTCACAGAATCTTATATATCTACAACATAAGATTATATAAGATTATTTACTGGATGAAGGTAGTATAAAAGATCTCATAAAACCACTAATCCACAATATTTGAGACCTCTTTTTGAAGTTACGCATTTAAGGGTTGTATGGTTAAATTAGTTTACTAAAATATTGCATTTATCAATAAATAACAAGAAATAAGCGGATTTAAACTCCATAGATTTATCAAGTTTTATGGAGTTGGACTCCTCAAATTTAGTACCCGTTACTTACAAAACTTTATAAAGTTACGCAATAAATAGAGGCTTTATAAAGTTCTCGTAAACCGGTTGATACTAATCTTGGTAATTTCTGAAGTGCTGTTTAGCTAGAGTATCGTATTAATATTTGTAGTCTTCTGGAATTTCGGAGATTACACTACTTAAAAAATCATTCTTTCGTATATTATATTCCCGCTTTGAGAAACAGTACTTCTTTTTAACTTCTGCGTATTCTTTAAGTAATTTTGGATGACCAACTAAATAAGAGTGAAGCTTTTTATCAACTTCAGCCTCGTGGCCTTTAAGAAGAATAATCTCGTTTTCTTTACCTTCGTAAACATCATTAAATTTAACGTAGTTGCTTTCTATATTTTCTGGCTTTCCAAAATACTTTGAAATTTCTTTAATTGCCAGGTCCCAATTAGCCTCATCTAGATAAACTCCGACCTCTACTTCTCCCTTGCCAGCGATTTTAAAAAGAGATGACCCTCTTAATTTTACTTCCGCATCGATACCTTTAAGGTAACCGCTAATTTTTGAAATGTAAAAACCACCAAGTATAGTTTGCTGAGGGTCATATGGTTTTATCTTAACTGGTTTAGTGGAATATTTAAGAAAGTAATCTTCTGTAAATTTATCTAAGCCGATCACAAGTTAATTATAGCAAAGCAGCGACACTCTACGTAGAGACGATTCATGAATCGTACTCAATTATTTACCATGACAGTTTTTATATTTCTTTCCTGAACCGCAAGGGCATAGATCGTTGCGACCGACTTTTGGTCCTGCCACAACCGGGGTTGACGAAGCAGCGGTTTCGTCGGCGACGCCTAGGTCGGATTCTTTGTGAATATACTGCGCATGGGCCAGTTCCCGTGGTTTCTCTACTTGAACTTGCTGCTGCGTCACCGCGTCTTTTTCTAGCATTTCCATCCGCTCCTTAATCGTGGAATAAATAGTTTGAACCAGACGCTCAAAAGCTAGTCGGCCCTCGCGTTTGTAGGCCACTAGCGGGTCTTGCTGCGCATAGCCTCGTAGACCAATGCCTTCATGAAGATCGTCCATGTAGGTTAAATGCTCAATCCAGAGAGTATCAATGACTTGCAAGGCAATTTGTTTAAGAACTTGCAACCAGTGTTCACCAAACTGCGGACTTTTGTCTTCCATCCCGGCGTTTGATAACAACCAAGCACTATCACCAGCTAGTAATTTATTGCGGAGGTTATAAATAACCGTTCGTTGCTTATTCATGACGTCATCGTATTCAACTAAATGCTTGCGAATATCAAAATTGTGGCCTTCCACTTTCTTCTGAGCACTTTCAATAGAACGGGAAACAAGCCCGGCTTCCAGAGGGGTATTTTCGTCCATGCCAAAACGATCCATCAGGTGAGAAACCGCCTCACCGCCAAAGATCCGCATTAGATCATCCTGCAAAGAGACGTAAAAGCGGCTATAGCCCATGTCACCCTGCCGTCCGGCTCGGCCCCGGAGCTGGTTATCAATCCGCCGGGACTCATGGCGTTCCGTTCCTAGTACTGCCAGGCCGCCTAATGCGACGACTTCATCATGCTCTTTTTGCCAATTAGCCTGGTCACGGTTTGAGGTTTCTCCACCTAAAATAATGTCGACCCCCCGTCCCGCCATGTTAGTGGCCACTGTCACTGCCCCTTTGTGCCCGCTCTGAGCGATAATCAAGGCTTCTCTTTCGTGGTTTTTGGCATTAAGAACCTCATGATTAATGCCTCGTCTTTTAAGAAGATTCGATATCAGTTCGCTCTTGTCAACCGAAACAGTGCCGATTAGAATCGGTTGACCGTTTTTATGCCTGGCTTCGATTTCGTCAACAATAGCCTTAAATTTGCCAGCCACTGTCTTATAAACCACGTCAGAGGCATCCTTGCGCACCATCGGTCGATGAGTAGGAATCCCCAGAACTTCTAGTTTATAAATTTTGTGGAATTCTTCGGCTTCAGTTAAAGCCGTGCCGGTCATGCCGGCCAACTTTTCGTAAAGCCGAAAATAATTTTGAAAAGAAATAGTGGCTAAAGTCTTGGATTCTTTTTGGACAGGGACGTTTTCCTTGGCTTCCAGGGCTTGGTGTAAGCCTTCACTAAAGCGTCGCCCCGGCATAAGACGCCCGGTAAATTCATCAACTATGACCACTTCCCCATCTTTGACCACGTAATCCCTATCCCGTTCAAAAAGTGAACGGGCTTTAAGTGCATTCTCAATGTGATGAACCGCTTCAAAATCTTTTTCATAAAGATTGTCGACCCCAAGTTTCCGCTCAATTTTAACGATCCCCAACTCTGTAAGAGTGGAACTGCGGGTTTTCTCGTCAACTTTATAGTCGGTATCGGGAATTAAAATCGTCGCCAGTTTGGCAAACTCTAAATAACGGCTGGTAGAATCAGCATCGGGAGCGGAAATAATTAAAGGAGTTCGGGCTTCATCTATTAAAATCGAGTCGACTTCATCGACAATCGCAAACGCATGTCCGCGCTGCACTTTTTGGCTTAAATCCCAAACCATGTTGTCGCGCAAGTAATCAAAACCAAACTCATTGTTAGTGCCGTAAGTAATATCGGCGGCGTAAGCGACCCGCCTGTCCACCGGTTTTAAATGACGAGAATATTCATCAAGGAAAGTAGTGTTTTCAAACGCAGCGTCAAATATAAAAGCTTGATCGTGAATAATGACCCCAACACTTACGCCCAGCAAATTATAGATTTGACCCATCCAACCGGCGCCATGACGACTTAAATAATCATTTGGGGTCACTAAATGGCAACCGCGGCCGGTCAAAGCGTTTAGATAAAGCGGTAAGGTTGCGACATTTGTCTTTCCCTCACCAGTCCGCATTTCCGCGATTTTACCTTGATGCAAGGCAATGCCCCCCAGTAATTGCTCATCAAATAAATGCTTATTTTGGGACCTGGCTGTGGCGATTTTAACCAGGGCGAAAGCCTCTGGAAGAATTAAGTCTAAAACACTTTCGTTGGGGCTGGTAGCTCGCTGCCTTAGATCCTGACTCTGGGCCAAAAGCTCCGCGTCAGTAAGGCCCTCATATTTCTTTTCTAGTTCATTAATTTGAGATAAATAAGGCCGGATTTTATTAACTTGGCTGGAATTAGAGTCGAATAAACTTGACAAGAGGGTCATAACGGGGCTATTTTAACATTTAATAAGGCCTTTTTCATGAACAAATAAGGAGGAGAGATGTCAGATCAAACCGGTTGTATGGAGTGCCCAAAGTGTGGAGAGGGTCATCTTTTTACAACAATTATTCAGGGGGCAAAATATTGGAAGTGTAACGATCCACGTTGTGACTACAGAGAGTCGGTAACTAGATCTAAAAGTGACCTAACTCACGATCTTTCAGGTGGTCGTTTAACCACTCCGTCTGACTGTAATTGTGGAGAGTGTGGACGACCAATGATTTGGATGCCTATTGTTTTGGTGGTTAGTAAGTATCGTAAAAGTAGCCATAACGGGGTAGGAAAGGGTCGCTATGTTTGTTTTAATCCGGGTTGTAGAGGTGGTTGAGATTAAAGACGATAGATGATAAGGCTAGTTATTTCTTCGAAATAATTGGCCTTTTTAGTTTTATTTTTGGGCTGTAGTTAATAAATAGTCCAACAATCACACCAACTATTGCCCCGCCAAAAATGTCAATTGGGTAGTGCACTTGCAATATTACTCGAGAAGCACCAACAATCATGGCGATTACTAAAATTACTATTCCCCACAATTTATTCTTCAAAAAAATCACTGTTCCCAAAGCTACTAGGGTCGCGGTGTGGGCGGAGGGGAAGGCGGGGTCAAAGATAATTAAAGGGGTTACTTCTTTTAAAGCAACGAATGGTCTGGGAGTGTTAAAAATATATTTAAGGGCTTCGGCGACTAAAAAAGAAATTAGCGTGGTTAAGCCGATTCGGGCGGCTGCTTTTTGGCCCCAGCGGAAATAAGCCACGGCTAAGGTAATCCCTATCACAACGTAAATTAACCAACGGGCAATAAATATTATGAGAGTTTCGATCATTTGGAGGTTATAACGTCTTTACCTAAGTATGGCCGCAGGACTTCGGGAATTGTGACAGAACCATCTGCATTTTGGTAGTTATCTAAAATGGCAATCAAGGCTCTCGGGAAAGCAATTCCAGTGTCGTTAACGTTGTTAACGTAGTGACGCTCGCCAGTGGCGTCAACATAGCGAGTGTTAAAGCGCCTGGCTTGGAAGTCAGCGGCGTTGGTGTCGCTCCCGAGTTCCATAAACTCGCCTTGAGAAGGAATCCAAGCTTCAAAGTCATATTTTTTGTGGGTCGCAAAGTAACCGGCGTCACCGCTACACATCAAGATAACGTGGTAAGGAATTTTTAATGATTGCAGTAACCATTCGTTAATAGCCAGCAGTTGCTCATGGATCTCTGTTGACTGGGCTGGCGTGCAGACCACATCCATTTCTAACTTATCAAACTGATGCACCCGTTTAACGCCGCGAACATCTTTGCCCCAGCTGCCTACTTCGGAGCGAAAACAGGTAGTAGTAGCAAACATTTTTTGAGGTAACTCGGCTTCTTTTAATGTCTTATCCATAAAGTAAGAAAATAGTGACGGTTCTGAGGAACCAACCAGGTAAAGATCTCGGCCCTCTTCCACATATTTATTTTCGATTTTATAAACCTGATCGGCATCCCCTGGAAAATGCGAGGTGCCGTATAAACTACGCTCACCGACGAGAAGAGGTACCACCATCGGCATAAACCCATCTTTAATTAATTTATTTTTTAGGAGATCAAACACCGCCATTTGCAAAAGAACCGCCTCATTCTTTAAATAATAAAAGCGGCTACCAGAAACCAAAGCGCTTTGTTTAGTGTCGATAAGGCCCAAAGATTCACCAATGTCGGCGTGGTGCTTGCCACCGAAAGCGTGACGGGGCATAAACTTTTCGGAGAAATTATATTTACCCAGCTGCTCTGGTTTTAAGTAACTATCTTTAGGCGTCCAGGCTTTGACCTCCACATTATCTTTCTCATCTTTGCCAATTGGGGTGTCACTGGAGAGAATATTGGGGATCCACGCCGCTTTTTCGTTTACCGCTTTTTCGGCTTCTTTAAGTTCTGTTTCTAGAACATCTAACTTCTCCCGCATTTGCCTACCACTGGCAATTTGCTCTGGTGTTGGCTTCCCGGCTTTTTTAATTTCCTCGTTGATCTGGTTGCGCTCCGTCCGCAAACTTTCGACCTGTTTTAGAATCTCTAGCCGACGGTCCTCGAGAGCGACTACTTCCGCAGGATCCACTTTAGAACTACGTAAATCGCAGTTCTTTTTAACTAATTCCAGATTTTCACGGATAAATTTAAGATCGAGCATATGAGTGTATTATAGCCGCTTAGTAAAAATTGTCATTCCGGGCTTGACCCGGAATCCAGTAATCGATCTTTGGTCTTAAATCCAATTAGCTTCTTAGGTTTTGACTCAACGCTAATTAATCTTCTGATTGTCTCGAAGACATCTTGGAATTGTTGATCGTATTTGTTCTCCATTTCTTCAATTTTCTTTCGCAGATCTTCATGAGTTAATAATATTTCTCGTAATTTTGTAAAGGCTCGCATGATCTGAATATTAACGGTAATTGCCTTGTTACTATTTAAAACGCTAGAAAGCATAGCAACCCCTTGTTCCGTAAACACCCGTGGTTGCTTCCTGCGACCGCCCCAGCCTAAACTTGAAGTCACAAATTGTGACTTCAAGTTGTGAATTTCCTTTTGTGACAGCTTAAACATGAAGTCGACAGGGAACCTTTTTTGGTTTCTGTCGACCGCTTGATTCAATACTTTAGTTTCAACGCCGTATAAAACAGCCAGATCTCGATCCAGAATTACCCTTTGGTTTCTTATAATAAGAATTTTCGAAATTACCTGTTCTTGTACGACTTTTAAAACTTTTCTCTTAGTCATAAATCCCTAATTTGGTGCCACAATTTGTGGTATCAAACATTCTAAAGCCCCAGTTCAGCCGAAATCTCCTGCATTGCTGGCAGACAAATCTTTACGAACTCTTCTAAAGATAAATTTAACTTTTGACACTCCGCAATATTTTCCCGCTTGGCCCCTTTAGCGAAACTTTTTTCTTTAAAACGGCGCAGGACCATTTCGGCAGTCACTTCCGGCAATTTCCCAGTCATTTTCTGGTTCGCCCAAATGCTCGGCCAAAGCCTTCATCACCACTCCCGAAGCTAGGCAGTGCTTAAGCATGTTCTGATTGGTGAGATTTTCTTTAAGAATAACGACGGCTTCAGGTTTAGTCATAAAATCGATTGAAACGGTCACTTCGTTCGCTACCAAATCTAGTCGATTTGTAGGGGCGGACCTGCGTGTCCGCCCTCAATCCGATTTGGGTGAGGGTCGACACATAGGTCGACCCCTACATTTTTTTAGAGCTTCTCGAATTCTACCTTCCTAGCTTTTTTTACGGCTTCTTTATCTTCTAATAGCTCTCCTTTGTATAGTTTGTACAACAACGGAAAACTGCCACAGGAGTCGCACGTGCCCCAGTTACAGTGACCTTGTTTGGATGATAAATCACGACACATTTTTATCTCTGCTTCATAAGTGGCTTTTGATATTTTTGGTGCTTTCATTACGATGTCACCTCTTCTGATTGCTCAGGGTAAAATGCTGGAAGATCAACGGTAATATACTCAAAGTCACCTTCGACCGCGAATATACATTCTGTGGGAATAAATATCACATCGTCAACAGTAACCTCAAAAACTTCCGCTTCCGTGAAGACCTTGCCAGAACCTCTCGTCACTAACATCACAAATTGACAAACATGTTCTAGTAAAAACTTACTGCTTTCCTCCGGACTGCGACCTTTGATAACCATCTTCGCAATATCAAAATCATTAGTCGGTGTCGGATATTTATAAATAACTTTAGTTCCTAAATCTATTTTATTTGTTTCGTTAAATGTGTATTTTGTTGGTTTCATAACTTATTAACCAGGTGCTGGTTTTGCAGGCAAAACCCCTACGATTTATCGTCTTCTCTAGTTTCTTTTGGTTTTAAAGTTGGAAAGGCAATAACTTCCTTAATGGCCCATGTATCGGTAAGGAACATCGCGAGTCGATCAACCCCAAAGCCAATGCCACCAAGAGGCGGGCAGCCGTACTCTAATGCTTCGATAAAGTCTTCATCCAGTGGCATTGCCTCAGCATCGCCGGCTTTCATGTTTTTCTGCTCGTTCTCAAACCGAGAACGTTGCTCTATTCCCGATACAATTTCACTCCAACCATCAAATACTTCTACTCCACCCAGATAACCTTCAAATCGCTCCGCCCGACCAGCTTTAGAGCGATGCTCGTGTGAAAGTGGCGAGACTGCGATGGGGTAATCAATCGCCCAAGTAGGCTCTACAAGTTTCCCAGTCACTTCATGATCGAAAATAGCGAACAGCGCCTTATCACGACTCCAAGTACCTCGGACCTCCACATTTAATTTTTCTTGGAGAGTTTTAACCTCTGCTTCAGTAATTGATACCCAATCAATCCCCAAATGTTCTTTAACCAGCTCATCAACCGTTTTTCGAGCCCACTTGCCACCAATTTCTACTGCCGCACCTTTAATATTAATTTTGGTAGTGCCTAGAATCGTCTTTGCTAGGTGTTTAAGTAGCGCTTCTGCTAAATCCATCACTCGCTGGTAATCAGCGTAAGCCTCGTACCATTCCAGCATTGTAAACTCTGGCGAGTGACTGTGGTCTATTCCCTCGTTTCTAAAATTGCGGGCAATTTCAAAAACTCGTTCGTAGCCGCCAATTGATAGTCGCTTTAAATATAGTTCCGGAGCAACCCGGAGATAAAAATCTTTGCCCAGGGCGTTAAAGTGGGTCGTAAAAGGCTTGGCATTGGTTCCACCGTAAAGACTCTGAAGGACTGGTGTTTCCACCTCTGTAAATTTTTGGTCCCATAAGAACTTCCTAATTTCTTTTTCCATTTGCCAGCGGATATCTAAAATCTTTTTAGCGTCTTTGTTAATAATTAAATCCAAGTACCGCCGCCTGTAACGCTCTTCAGTGTCTTTAAGGCCGAAGTGCTCTGGAGGTAGTGGCCGGATTGATTTATTTAGGAGTTTAAGTTCGGTAACAAGTATCGACAGCTCCCCAGCAGTGGTAATAAATAAAGAACCATGGGCGTGAATAAAATCACCAACGTCTAAAAGTTTAACAAGCTCAAAAAGATCAGCCGGAATTTTGTCGGCTTTTAAACACAGCTGTATCTGCCCCGATTCATCCCGTAAATCTAGAAAAATTAACTTACCGTGTCCACGGTACCCCAGTACCCTTCCTGAGACGTCAAAGTCACCAGGTTTTGGCCGACCATTTTCCAGGTCGCGAATTGTAGCAATAGCCACTCCTTTAACTGGTTCTGAGGGATATGGGTTTATCCCCAAATCTTTAATTTTTTGGAGTTTGGCAAGACGTTCTGAGCGAAGGTTATCTATTGGCTGTTCCATGAGAGCATTGTAGCCTTGTTAGTGTAGTAGTGGCAAGGGGTGTCTAAACTAGACCTACTTGAAGCTTTTTTTGTCTTGTAATCCAAATACGCAAATCGCTGTGAACAAAGCAAAGAATAGTAATGATACTAAAAAAGAACCTCCCCGAGTTGAATTGAGAAAAAAAACTAAAACACCTATTAGGAAGAAAACTGCCAGAGCTGCTGAAGCGTACAGCCCGATTTTATTTGCTTTAGTCACTAAAAATGCCACAAAAATAGTTATTACAGGAAGTACAAACAGTGCTAAATCAACTTGACTTGTTGTGTAGAATCCGGAAGTAAGTATTGTAAAAACCTGTATAACAGCAATTAAAACGACTATCTGCGCGATCCCTTTGGCATGTTTCATACCTTAAATATAGATGTCTTGATTACTTTGTCAAGGATATTTTAACAACAGCAAGGATTACTTGATAGTAATAATGGTGTAAACCAGCTTCCCGGACGGGGTCTCAACGGCCACTTTTTCTCCTGGCTTTTTACCAAGAAGAGCTTGCCCAAGTGGGGATTCATGAGAAATCTTCTTTTCAGCCGGGTTAGCTTCGGGAGCCCCTACGATCTGAAATTCCTCTTCAGTACCATCAATATGGACTTTGACTTTGCAGCCGAGTCCAACCTGATCACGACAGGTGTTACTATTAGTAGTTACAGAGACATTATTTAATATTTCTTCTAATTCAGAAATCCGGCCTTCCACAAAGGCTTGCTCTTCTCGAGCGGACTCGTACTCCGCGTTTTCGGAGATATCACCAAATTCCCGAGCCTGCTTAATCCGTTCCGAAACCTCTTTTCTTTTGGTGTTAACCAGGGTTTCGTATTCGGCTTTAAGATCGGTTAAACCCTCACGAGTGAGGATTATTTTGTTGTCGGTGATGGTCTTTTTCATAAACAAAAAACCGTGCTTTAGGGGCGCGGCCAAAACCGCTTAAAAACGGTGAATTTTTGCCATTTTTTGGTGAGGTTGGCGTAGCGTTCATCGTAAATGCCTTCAAGATCTAGGCTCACGAAGCCTTGGGCTTTGAGAGTCTCTAAAATTTTCCAAATGATCGCATACGGCAGTTCTAATTCTTGAGCTCTAGGAGTTGATGCCGCATGCAGATAAAAGGCATGAGTGCCGGTTGAGAGAACCATCGCTCCGGCTAATGGCTCGTTATTTTCTGACGCTAAAA
Source organism: candidate division WWE3 bacterium (assembly GCA_026396615.1). NCBI lineage: Bacteria > candidate division WWE3 > candidate division WWE3 bacterium. The sequence continues at coordinate 175,565 of JAPLWK010000008.1, forward strand.
AGATCTGGCAGCTGTCACCAAACGCCTGGGCCTTCGCGGTTATCTCTGAAAGACTCGGGACCCAAAAATGATTAGCTTTGGCAGTCAGAGTAAAGATTTTATAAAAGTCGGCAATATTATTCGCGCTAGGATTTTTTAAAACGTCAATCCGAAGGCTGTCTTTTAACTGCTCCAGATTCTTTTGGGCTTGCCGCAAACAGTAACGCCCGTCTTTACTCATTAATTTTAGGCGTTCCTCTGGGGAAATGGTTAAATCTAAAATAATTGTTTTGGGGGCGGAGAGGGGCCAGCTATCTAGTTTAAACTTAGCTGCAATAATTTGATCGAGACTAGAGTTTTGGCGAGGCTCCAGTTTTGTTAAAAAAGCTCGGTTATCCCTTCCGATTCTTCTAATTTCCGCTATTAGCTTTGGTGTCAGCTCATTGGGGCGTTGGACTTTTATAATCGATGTCAGAGGCAACTTTTTAACTCTTACGGCCACCTCATTATCACCGTCTTTAAAATAAACTGATTCCCAGCCCAAAGCCTTTAAGAAATTACCCCACTCATGAGTCTGCCGAATATCAAGAATTTCCATTAAATATTAAGTTCGATCTGCTCATCTTTGGCTGTCGGTAGTCCATTGGGCCAGCAATGTTTTTGGTAATCACAAAATTTACAGGCGTTAAGGTTAGTCGTCCGCGCGAAGTCAAGACCGCGGAGGTTGACCATAGTCTTACGAATGACGTCCTTCAAATTATCCGTTTCGGCTTTAGTAATTACAAAAACTTCTTTTTTCCCATCATTTCCCCGGTCCCCTACAAAATCAAGCTCTGTTTCGGCGACTTCGTAACCATTAAAAGTCCGGTCGAGTTCTGTCAAAAGTTTGTAGAAAACGAGCTGTTGCTTGTAAGCGCCGTCTGAATATTTCGTCGTTCCCTCAATGTCTCCCCTGGTCTTGGGCTTGCCGGTTTTATAATCAACCACCCGGACCAGTTTTTTAACCGGGTCAATAACGTCAACCCGGTCCACTTTACCAACCAGCGGAATATCGTCCAGATAAATTTTACCGTAGCCATAACCAAATAATTTTTCGGTATAGAGCGGTTTTACTAAGTTGGCCCTATTACTTTCATAATAACTATTTAGGATTTTCTGACCCTGCGTCAACACTGCCTTCAGATCTTTAGGTGACAACAGTTCTTTAGTAGCCGCGTCAATAAAGACTGTGGTTAAAAGATCAACCTTCGGTAAAACTCCAGCCACTTTGTATTCCTGGAAGAATTTATCCAGAGCCATGTGAACAGCCGTTCCTAAGGATAAGCTACGACTCTTTGCTCGAGGGGTCCGAAGGAGATTGTTTAGTTTAAATTTATAGTGACACTCGGTATAAGTGTTTAGCGCGGTGACACTGAGTTTAAAGTCACGGAGGACCTCGGCTAAAAACTCTTTTTCTTCCGCCAAGGCCTTTTCGGTTGACGCAGGTACAGGCTGAAGAACTTCTTTAACAATTTCTATCGCGCGGTCTTCAAACTTTGACGGATCAATTTTCTCCTTTTTATCTTCTGAAATTTCGGCGATAAACATTGATGGCACGGCACCCTTAGAATTCTCACCATTTCCGGATAACGCATAGGTTAAATAGACTTGCGACTTGGCTCGCGTCAAAGCGACATAAAAAAGCCGGCGTTCGTCTTCATTCTTTTCTTTTTTAGAGAGATCGGTGTTTTTGAGAATCCCTTCAGGTAACTTAATTAACTCACGGACGCTGTTGTTACCCCATTTTTTATCTAAGCAACCAATAATAAAAACCACTTTAAATTCCAGTCCTTTAGCCCGATGGGCAGTGGTAAGTCGAACTGCGTTTTGACTAACATTTATTACGGTCTCAGCGATATTTAAATGATTATTCTGCATTATTTCCAAATTCTTAAGAAATTCTGAAAGACCAAGAGTCCGAGTCGCCAGATTTAGTTTCTTGACTTCACTAAACAAGGAATTAATTTTATTAAGCTTTTCGTGAGCATCGGGAAGATTCAGAAGCCACTCTAAAAAGCCACTTTCATTTAAAACTTGTTCAAAAAATTCCACGAAAGTTTTTTGGCTGTCCGCCTTCTCCCAAGCCAGCAATTTAGTCAGGAAATCTTTAAAACTGGCGACGTTTTTAACTTTACTGTTCTTTTCAAAATCCTGATGGTTGATCGCTTCCACAAAATTTATTTTGCAGTTGCTGGCAAAACGGGCCAGTTTAAGGACGTCGAGGGCGTCTATTTTAAGAAACTCGTAATTAAAAAGAGTAAACCAGTCGAGGTCGTCGGTTGACCTTCGGGCGTTGTCAATTGCTTTTAAAAGCAGGAGGAACTTTTGAATATCATAATCTTCCAAAACATCGTTACCGCCTTCCAGGTCATACTCAATTCCCAAGCGATCCAAAGTATCAGCAATCTGATCGCTGTCTTTATTGTGACGGTAAATAACAGCAATTTCTTTGGAATCAAGTCCTCCGTCGATTAACTCTTTAACCTTATTTCCGACGAAGAAATTCTCGGTGGTAGCGCTGCCAAACTCACCGACCAAAATCTTTGGACCGTCTTTAACAGCCGCGGCTTCTAGACCCTCTGGGATATCTGAAAATATTTTTGAAAGTCGCAGTTCGTTTTTGGATATTAACTCAGTCGCCGCGTCTAAAATGATTTGGGAGCTTCGATAATTCTTAGTTAACGAAATCTTTTGGCAGTTTTTGTAGCGCTTCACAAAGCCGACCATGTTTTCTGTTGATGCGCCTTGAAAACGATAAATGGATTGATTGGCATCCCCTACCACGAAGATATTCGGTTCGTCCCAAAAACTGGCCAGGAGACGTAGGACTTCGTTTTGGGCATTATTCGTATCCTGAAATTCGTCGACTAAAATGTACTGGTAGCGTTCTTGATATTTTCGCAAAAATTCCTCGTCGGTTTTAAATTTTTCAACGACGAAATTGATCATGTCCTCAAAATCGAAGAGGCCCTTCGTCTTAAGAGTTTCCTCGTAGGTTTTATAAATTGCGAAAAGTTCACGCTGTTTTTCTAAATTCTTCTCACGTTCAGCAATAGCACTTTTGCTAGTAACCTCGTCAACCGACGCTTCTTTAGTATTATCTTTACTTAATTTTTCGAATTCGTCTGGTGTCACTCCTTCCCGCTTCAACTCTTGCAACGCTTTAATAATCGCTGGCACATAGAAATAATGATTAGTGAATGGTTTTAAGGCATTAAATTCGCCTTTATCTAAAATTTCGCGAAAGATTTGCAGACGCTGTAAATCCGAAAGAGGCTCCAAATCCTCTACCATCGCAAACTGATCGGGACTACCTTTTATAATGTCGCTGCAAAAAGAGTGGAAGGTGGCAATGTTAACGTAATAGGCCGTTGGTCCAATCGTCTTTAAGAGTCGTTCCCGCATCGCCCGCACGCCGGATTCGGTGAAGGTCAACGCGAGCACCGCATCTGGGGGCACGTCCGTCTTCGTAAGAATGTTGGCAATTCGGGCGGCTAGAATCTGGGTCTTACCAGTCCCCGGCCCCGCCGCCACAAGGACAGGCCCTTCGATTGCTTCCACTGCCTTAAGTTGTTCCTGATTTAAGCCTGCTAAGAAATCTTTAATCATGCTAGTCGTAAGTATAAGGTATTGCGCAAAGTTAATCTAAAAGCTGCTTTTGGAGCGGGTCTTCGGGAGAGTTTAGAGAATTTAAAGAAGTTAGGCGCTGATTAAGTTGGTTGAAACTAGAGGTGACTTCATCGGCGCTGTTTTTAGCATTAGTGACGTGCTTCGTCATCACTCTTAAATTTTCCCCAAACTTTTCGGCATCATGATCAATGGATCGAATCGCCGCTAAAATCTGTTTAGCCCGCTCTTCGACTTGCTTTCCTTCAAGCCCTATTAATATCGCCTTTAAATAAGAGTAAAAGACGTTTGGAGAGACTGGCAACACCCGCTTTTCCCAAGCGACCCGCGTCAAATCCTCGGAATTGACCACGATTTCGTAATAAATGGCTTCACTGGGAATGTACATTAGGGCAAAATCAACAGTGCCCTCACTCGGTAAAATATATTTTTTGGCAATATCTGAAATGTGTTTTTTAACATCACTTTCAAAATCTTTTTTAACCCGAGCCCGATCGGCATCGTTTTCGGTACGCACCATGGCCATAAAGTTTTCTAAAGGGAATTTAGCATCCACTGGAATTAAACCTTCGGAAACGCGGAGGACAGCGTCGCACTTTTGGCCATCTTTAAACTCGAATTGCAGTGCATAGGCTTCATTTGGTAGCATTTGGGCTAGAAGATCCGCCAGAACTTGCTCGCCAATATTACCCCGAAGCTTAGGCGACTTTAAAAAGTCTTGTAGGCTTTTCATAGAATGCCCAATTTCGCTCATAATCCCAACTTCTTTTTGCACTCCTTCCATACTTTTACTTACTTCCATAACGGCCCGAGCGGCATTATCCAAGCGCTTCCCGAGGACCTCGTTTTGCTGCAAAAGTTTTTGGTTAAGTTGTTCGGTGTTAGTGTTAAGTGACGACCGAACGTCTTTCAAGTTAGTGCCCACTTCCGTCTTCATCTGCTGCATCGTTTCCCACAGCATCCGCTGAGCCTCTTCGTTTTGTGGCTTCTGCAACTTCTTCATTTCGTTTAAAAGAATATAAACGGTCACCCCGAAACCAAGAACGATTAGGACAAGTACAATGACGATGGAAAAATTGGTCATGGGCTTAGTATATGGTGGACATTGATCGATGTCCATCACGATTGTAGTGGCGGCATGAATGTCACCACTACAGTGTGTTCTTGACAGCACCCCATAACGAATGCTATACAAACAACATATGTTCACACCTCTTTTCTCAAATGTTTTAATAGAACCCTTGGAAGGCGAGCAGAAGACCGCCTCCGGAATTATTATCCCAGACTCGGCCCGCGAAAAACCCCAAAAAGGCAAAATTATTGCCGCCGGTCCTGGAAAAACTGAAGACGGTAAGCTAACTCCAGTCTCCGTAAAAATTGGCGACACGGTGATGTACAAAAAGTGGGGCGGCACCGACATCAAAGTTGACGGAAAAGATTACTTGATAGTTGAAGAAAAAGATATTTTAGGAGTTTTAAATTAAGGAGGTTTTATGGCCAAACAAATCATTTACGGCGAGGAAGCTCGCAAAAAACTAAAAACCGGTATCGATACCTTGGCCGCAGCCGTGGCGACCACTTTGGGGCCTAAGGGACGTAATGTGGCCATTGATAAAAAGTATGGCGCTCCCTCAGTTGTTCACGATGGTGTTACGGTCGCCAAAGAAATTGAACTCCCTGATCCTTTTGAAAATATGGGGGCCGCTATGGTTAAAGAAGCCGCCAGCAAAATTAATGACGTGGCCGGAGATGGCACCACTACCACCACTATTCTTGCTCAAGCCATTGTTAACGAGGGCTTTAAAAATATCGCCGCTGGCGCTAATCCGATGATCCTTAAGGCTGGTTTGGAAAAAGCATCGGAGCTAGTCGTGGCTGAAATTGCCAAGATAAAAAAGGAAGTTTCTAAGCCGGAAGAAAAAGTGCAGATTGCGACAATTTCTGCTGGTGACGCCGAAATTGGGAAGCTTATCGCTGAAGCTTTAGAGAAAGTTGGTAAAGAAGGCGTGGTCACGGTTGAAGAATCCAAAGGACTGCAACTGGAAATTGACTACCGCGAAGGGATGCAACTGGATAAAGGCTACGTTTCAGCTTATTTCGTAACCAACACCGACCGGATGGAAGCCGAGATTAGCGACGCTTACATCCTCATCACCGATAAAAAGATTTCGGCGATGAACGATCTACTCCCGATTTTGGAAAAACTCCTAAAGGTCAGCCGTAATCTCGTAATTATCGCTGATGATATTGACGGTGAGGCCCTGGCGGCGTTGGTCCTTAATAAACTTAAGGGGACCCTAAACGTCCTAGCTATCAAAGCCCCAGGCTTTGGTGATCGGCGTAAAGAAATGCTTTCCGATATTGCGGTTCTCACTGGTGGTAATGTCATCTCCGAGGAACTCGGGCGGAAACTCGAGAATGTAGAAGTTGATGACCTCGGTCGGGCGGACCGGGTAAAAGCGGCTAAGGACGAATCGGTCATCGTTGGAGGCAAGGGCCAAAAGAGCGCTATAGAGGCTCAAGCGGCGACGATCCGAAAGCTAATTGCTGATACCACATCGGATTACGATAAAGAGAAACTTCAGGAACGTTTAGCGAAATTGACAGGCGGAGTGGCCGTCATTAGCGTGGGTGCGGCTACAGAGGTCGAGTTAAAAGAGAAGAAGTTACGGGTTGAAGACTCAGTAAACGCTACTAAGGCAGCCATCGAAGAAGGCGTCGTGGTTGGCGGCGGGGTGGCCTTCGTTCGCGCTCGGGAAGCTTTAAAGAACAATAATCTTAGTGAATCCGAAAAAGTTGGCGCTGATATTTTGTACCGGGCTCTCGAGCAGCCAATTCGAATGCTGGCCAAGAACGCCGGAGCCGATGACGGTTGGGTAATTCGAGAAGTCGAGAAGCGTGGTGGTAACATTGGCTTTAACGTGATGACCATGGAATTCGGGGACCTAGTGTCTCAAGGCATTATTGACCCTGCCAAAGTTTCCCGCAGCGCCGTGCAAAACGCTGTTTCCGTGGCGATGATGGTTTTAACAACTGAAGCCTTGATCACCGATTTACCGGAAAAGAAAGAATCGACTTCTGGTTCAGGAATGGGTGGAATGGGCGGCATGGATATGTAAGTTTGTTTTATAGGTATCAAGAATTTTTTGACGGTTATCGTTTTTCTTAAAATGAGCTTTATTTAAAGTGACCTCTTCGGAGGTCATTTTAGTTTTCATAAACTTTAGTTGAAGATCATAGGCAAATTTGTCCAGTAATTTAATGAGTACGTTTGTCTGTTTTGTTGTGCTAGTCCAAACCGGTTCGGATAAACTTAATCCTTGGGGCAAAAATTCAGCCACCCATTTGTTACTCACCAAAAATTTCTCATAAATATAATTACGGTTGAGAATTGGTGTCGTCATTACCAAATTAAATGCGGTGTAAATGTTTTGGTCCTCCCAGGCTAGATTTCCTGAAGTCACCCAGATGTTGGGGCAGATGGTTGAGCGGTATTTACGAACAAACAACAAATAACAAACAGCAATTAAACGAGTCAGCCATAAAGAACTAGGACTGGTCACAATCATGACATCGGTGTCACTCTTCTCCGTGGCATTCTTGGCAGCTACTGATCCAGTCACGAAAATTCCTTGCATATACGGCCAGAAAAATAACGGTTTACAGATTCGATAAGCTTCAGCTATTTTTTTCTCAGATATTTTCCGTCGCTCCTCCCGGTCAACTTGAACGGTAGAACTTGGCAAGGAATACCAGTTTATATTTTTTATGACCTTATTAGTGTCAACTAAAATTTTTAAAGCTTCTGATAACTCGTCTTCTTTGTGAAGTTGATAGCCAATTAAATAT
>JAPLWK010000008.1:183079-213525 GCA_026396615.1 candidate division WWE3 bacterium
AAAGACCGCAAAATAAGATAGGGTTTTAATGATGGCAGTTTCAAGTTCGGTCACAGTAATTTTACGGCATCAAGCGTCTCGTTAACTAAGCGGTCCGCTATTTGATTCTTTTCACGCGGTACGTGGTTGAATGAGAGTTTTATAAAGTTAATTTGAAGTTCTTTGATCTTGTCAGCGATTGATTTGAGATTAGCATCTTTAATTCTATACTCCCCCTTCATTTGTTTCACAACTAGTTCACTGTCTAAATAACAGTCCAGCTCCGTAGTCCCCGCTTTGACCGCTGCCTCAACACCGGCAAGAAGTCCGCAATACTCAGCGTGATTATTAGTAGCCTCTCCTAAATAATTACCGCATTTATCACGCAGATTCCCCGCAGGGTCAAAAAGCGCGTAGCTACAGGCAGAAGGCCCGGGGTTACCACGGGAACCGCCATCCGAAAATAGTTTCCAAGTGGTAGTAGACGTCATTTGTCAGAAAGATAAAATCGCAGTGAAAGTAGTGTTAGTCCGGCAAATAGTAATCCCAAAAAGACTCCCGTGCCCAGAAGTATGGGACTGATTTTAACAGTTTCTAGAAGTGGTGTTTTCTCTAAGATCTTAACACTGATTTTACTATCACCCGACTGGTTAATTTCAGAAACCTGACTGGTAGCTAACTTTGTGACAGCTTGCCATTCTTCCGAGGCTGCCTCACTGGTTTTGGCCGTCACAGTAACCGAAATTATTTGCGGTCCAGATTTTTGTATTAGAGTATTATTATTGAATCTTTTAACGTCAATGGATGTGGCGGCGGCTCCAATTGATTTTAAGGCAGCTTCTTTAAGCGGTAAACTCTTTAAAATGGCAACGACGCTGTCGGTGTACTGCTGCGCGGTCTGCTCTGCATAGTATCCTTCGTAAGTGAAAAAATTAGGCGAAACGGCGTCGGCTTCGCGAGTCACAAATAATAATCCGGATGCTTTGAATGTCGACGGCAGGAAGGTGACCACCCAACCGGCCACTGTCCCAACAACTAAGGCGCCTAAGAACAGCTTTATGAGCAGTGGCTTAAGTTTTAAAAATAAATCACGTAGTTCCACGTCGTAATTGTACACCCAAGGACTGTCTTTTTCCCTCATTTTCATATATAAATAGAGTACTGCCATGCCTAAATTTCAAAAGGGAGACATCCCGCGAGTTTTAATTAATAATGCCGTCAGTTTCCTCGGCCTTAATTTGAGTAGTGAACTGACTCTGAACGGTTTTGACGTCACCTCCAAACAGGACGGTCGTCCTTTTGATTTCTTAGTTTATTTGAACGACCCTCTTTTGGAACCGTTGGATGCGGTCGGCCGGTTTAAAGAGTTTTTAGACGTCGCTGTTTCAGTCGGGTCCCCACTTGTTTTAGTGACGGCCCTTATACCCAACCCCACTGATATTTTTATTGAACAACTGCTGCAAGATCGGCATGAGTACCCACAATGGTCAATTGTGCGTTTGCCGCAAATACTAGGACCGGAGGCACCGTCCGAATCTTTGGGAATCCTCGGTCACTTTTTGATTAGCGCTAAAAAAGGATTGGATATTGTCGTTCCCAGTGATGGCCTAAGTAAAATTCCCTATTTAAATTACTACGACGCTGTTAGTTTCCTGGTCAAACTATTAACAACGGTGCCGTTGCCACATCAGCAAACATTTAAAGTACTTCCGGCCGAAATCTTATCAGAACTCGAAATTGCCTATTTAATAAAGTCTCTAGTTAAAAATACGAATCTAAAAGTAGTTTTTGGTTCCGATAATGCCGAAACTCTCGATAATCTTAATGCGGGGACGGTGACGTTATCATCAACAATCCCCTTGAGAGAATCATTACGAGAGATGCTAAACAGTGTTCCCTTCGAACGACCAGTCATGACTACTCCTCCTGAAAAACGGCCGGTCCTAAATCGCTTACCGCCACCACCAGCGACGACCTCAATATCGCCGCGACCAATATTCAAAAGAACACTTCCTCTTGTCACTTTAGGCGTTATTTTAGCGGCCTTGCTATTTTTTATAGTTTATCCGCTTGGTAAAACGGCCTATTTTGGTTATTTTGGGAAGCAGCATTTGGAAAAGTCTATTGGGGCAGTCAGCTCTTTAGACTTTAATTTGGGGGCGATAGAGTCCTATGCGGCTGAGTCCGATTTGGAAATAGCGACCGCGAGCCTAAACTCTTTACCTAACGTCGCTTTTTTAAGCAGTCCCAAAAAGTTTATGCGGGGTGGAAGCTTAGTGGCTAGCGCTTTATACCATATTAATATTGCCGCACTACCATTTACTAAACCTGTAGCGTCATATAAAGAGATAATCGATGCCATAGGTAAAATGCAAACGGCGGTGGGCGAAATTAATTTAGCGGCCGCTTCTTTTAAAGGCAGTAACACTGATTACGAAAAAACAATCGCTGCTTATTTGCCAAATTTAACTTTAGTCGGGAATAGCCTGCCGCTCGTTCCCAGTCTTTTGGGATACGATACTCCCAAAACTTACTTAATTCTTTTTCAAAACCCCATGGAATTGCGGGCCACCGGCGGTTTTATTGGTTCGTATGCTAAAGTCACTTTCTCCATGGGCAAGATGTCGGCGTTAACTTTTGATGATATTTATAATCCCGACGGTCAGCTGTTACTTAAAAATTTAGCTGCACCGGTGCCGCCGGAAATGAAGAGCGCCTTTCCGGCCATGAAGCAACTTTTTATGCGGGACAGTAATTTTTGGGTCTCTTTTCCAACCAGCGCTAAAACTATTTCTGATCTTTACACTTTAGCCACCGCTGAAAAAATTGACGGGGTAGCGGCTCTTGACCTCAGTTTTGTTGGAAAGCTTCTAGATGTCACCGGTCCTCTTTACCTGGGGACTTATGACGAAACGATTGGCAGCAATAATCTTTTTGAGCGAACGCAATATCATAGCGAGGGAAATTACTTTGAGGGTTCGCCCCAAAAGAAGAACTTTTTGCAATTGTTGGGAAATAAACTTTTAGAGAAATTAGCCAGCCTTAGTACGGCCGATAAAATTAAAATTTTACCGGTGCTGGCCTCGTCACTGTCCGAAAAACACTTAATGCTGGCGACCTTTGATAGCAGCCAACAAATACTGGCCGAAAATAAATGGGATGGGCGACTAGAAGCCACGTCAAACACCGACGCTTTGCTAATCGTTGACACCAATACCGGCGGTAACAAAGCCAATTATTGGGTGCAGCAAGGAGCTAACTATGAGGTTAAGAATACTTATCGCCAAGGATCCCTGGAAGGCTTTTTAACGATTAATTACACCAATACTTCCAAAGCCGGCAGTTGGCCCAGTGGTGATTACGCCGATTACGTTCGAGTTTATGTTCCTAAGGATACATTTTTAAATGACGCCAGTACGGAAATAATGCCCGGTCTTGACACAGCACCTACCAAACCGATTATTAGTGTGGGCACCGAATCCGGATTTACAGTGTTTGGCTATAATTTTATTTTGGCAGCTGGAAGCAACTTAACTTTAAAACTGCATTACACCCTGCCAAAAGAGTTGAACTTATTTGACTCATCTAAAAACTATAACCTCCGTTTAATTAAGCAGCCTGGGGTTGATGGCGAACCTTTTAGCTTTAAATTTAATAAGCCATTTGGTAAGACTTTAAGTGTGCCGGTTGGTTTTAAGACGGATGGCGACAGTGTCGTCTTTAATACTCTTCTTAAAACTGATCAGTACTTGCAAATCCCCCTAAATTAACCTACAATCCAGTGACCTATGACCATTTCGGCTTCTCCACGCGACGTAAAATCAAATATTCAGACTCTAATTAAGGACGGTATTTTACCGGCGGTAGTTTTTGGTAAAGAAACCGCTTCCATCTCACTGTCCATGAAAAAGGCCGATTTTGCCAAGGTTTTTAAAGAGGCTGGTGAATCAACTTTGATTGATTTGATGATCGATGGCGAAAAAGAAGCTCGTCCCGTTCTCGTCTCCGAAATGCAACTTGATCCTTTAAGCGGTCGCACCATTCATGTGGCCTTTCATCAAGTCCAACTGAAAGAGAAAGTCACAGTGGAAGTTCCAGTGGTCTTGGTTGGCGAATCACCGGTCGTTAAAAACGGCCAAGGTGTCCTTTTAACTCTTATAAATGAAATTGAAGTCGAAGCCTTTCCGCGTGATCTACCCAAAGAATTTTCTTTAGATATCTCTGGACTAACTGAAGTTGGAATGGGAATTCACATTCGGGATCTTAAAATTGCCGATACGGCGACGATTAAAAACGCGCCGGATGAATTAGTGGTTAAGATTGATAATCTAACAGTCGAAGAAGAGCCGGAAGTAGCGGCCGCTGTCTCTGAGGCTGAAGCCATTGCCGGCGTTCAAGCCACTAAGGAGCTCACTGAAGAGGAAAAGAAGAAGCGCGAAGACGAAGCCAAGGCCGCCAAGAAGACAGATAAGGACAAGTAATTCCTCAAGTCATGTCATTCCGGCCATACCGTTAACATCAAAACATCCGATTCCTCATTAAAAATCCGCCACAATTTTTCGGTAACAAACGGCATAATCGGGTGTAGTAGTTTAACGTAGGTCAAAAGACTTTCCCGTAGGATATGGGCAGCCTCTTCCTTACGACTTTTTACCGCTTCGATGTACCAGTCACAAAACACATGCCAAAAAGAATTGTAGATTTCCTCTAAGACTAGATGAAAATTAAAATTCTCATAGTGCTCCGTGACAACTTTGACTAGGCGATCAATCTCCGCCTTCATTTTTACATCGTCTCCCGATTCAATAGTTGTCTGCTGTTTGTTTTCTGTTATTTCCACCTGACTCACAGACCGAGCGGCGTTCCAAAGTTTGTTAGTAAAATTCCGATAATTCGTACAGCGCTCAATCATCAGTTGCTTGTTGACCCGACCGTCCCGACCAGCTACGGCGTAAGTGGTGAGGACAGCTCGAACGACATCTGTCCCAAAAGTATTTAGGAGATCAATGGGATCAATGCCATTCCCAAGAGATTTGGAAAACTTGCGGCCTTGGAGGTCCCGCAGCATTCCATTAAAAAACATATTCTTCCAGGGGATCTTATTTGCATGTTTTTCAGCCAGCATTATCATCCGCGCGATCCACAAGAATTTAATTTCGCCGCCACTAAGTTCAAAATCAAACGGAAAATACGCTTTAAGTTCCGGCGTTTCTTTGGGCCAGCCTTGAGTAGACAGTGGCCAGAGCCCAGAGGAAAACCAGGTATCAAGAACCTGCTCTTCGCGAGTCAACTTCGATCCCTGGCAATCAGGACAAACTTTCGGGGCGTCGTCGAAATCCTTGGGAACGTAAACGATAGTACCTTTCTGACTGTAGGGATCGTGGCTGGGGTTACAATCTTCACAATACCAAACCGGAATCTGATGCCCCCACCACAGAGAACGGCTAATGCACCAGTCATGAATGTCTTTGAGCCAGGCCGTAATTACTCCCGCCATATTTTCGGGGTAGAAGTTAATTTCGTGGTTATTTATGACGGCGATAGCTTTGTCGGCCAGCCCTCGCATTTTTACAAACCACTCTTCAGAAATAATCGGTTCAATGGTAGTTTTGCAGCGCTCGCAAACAGGCACCATGTGGGTGTACTCTTCCTCTTTAACAAAGATACCCTTATCTTTAAGTTCCACCAAAACAGCTTCCCTGGCCTCCATTACTGTCATACCGGCATACTTTCCCGTAACGTCAGTAAGTCGGCCTTCTTTGTTAATCACATTTACGATTGGCAAGTTATGGCGTTTGCCTATTTCGTAATCATCGAAAGAATGCCCCGGGGTAACTTTAATAACGCCCGTTCCAAAGTTCGGATCGACAACGTCATCGGCTATGACTTTCATTTTCTTGATACCGTTTAAAGTTTCGATTTCAAATTCCTGACCAATATATTTTTGGTAGCGCTCGTCTTTAGGGTTAACAGCCATGGCAGTATCTCCAAACTTAGTTTCTGGGCGCACTGTTGCTAAAGTAAATGGTCCATATTTAAGGTAATAGAGTTTTTCGGTTTTTTCCTGGTATTCAACCTCAGCGTCTTCAATCGCCGTTCCGCAACGAGGGCACCATTGAACGATGTAAGGCCCTTTGTAAATTAATTTTTCGTCCCAGAACTTTTTAAATTGAGTGTAAACCGCAAAAGTGGGTTTGGGATCAAGGGTAAAAACTTCGCGAGACCAGTCAGCGCTAATTCCCATCATTTTAAATTGCTTTTGATTAGCAGCGTAACTTTCAGCTTTAAATTTCCAGGCCTCTTCCAAAAAAGCACTGCGTCCAAGACTTTGCCTAGTAGTATTTTTTTCTTTTTTAAGTTTATTTTCTAGTGCTCCTTGAAACTGGATTCCGGCATGATCAACCCCAGATTGAAACAAAACATCGAAGCCCCGCATTCTTTTGTAGCGGGCGACAGTATCCATAATTGTCTGTTGTAATGCATGTCCCAAATGGGGCGTGCCCGTTAAATTCGGCGGCGGCATCAAAATAGAGTAATGGGGTTTAGAAGACGTGGGATCGGCCTTAAACACACCACGGTCAAGCCACTCTTGATATAGTGCGGCTTCAATTTCGGTTGGTTTGTAAGGTCCAGCAGGGAAGTCCATCTGTAGCGCTATTTTAGCACGGTGGGGTTTGGAAGACTCTATACCTTTTCGAAAGTGTTAGTGAGTCGGTTGAGGTTCCAATGACTGGTCATAAATTCCCCCTTAATATTATCGTAAGACTCCGTGACTAGACTGTCTGATGTTTCCGGTAAAATACTGCTAACCCAAAGCTCTTCTGAGGTACCACTGGGCTGTTTAAATTTATATATGATCAACTGCTTACTTTTCCCATCCCAACCAACCAAATATAACTTCTCGAAATTACAGTTTCCATATTGGTATAAAGCGAGAAAATTATGGTTCAGATAACTAGTGAGTTTGTAAGACTTAAGTTGGCCATCATGTGGGGTTCCTGGAACAAACTCCATTTTGCCCAAATTTAGGGTTTGATCAAAAGAGTTCAAGGCGGCCTCTCCTTCGTAAACAATCAGCCCTTTCTTGGGAGTAGCGCAGTAAACATCTGAATGCGTTGTCGTGTAGACAGTGGGATTAGTAACGGTTAGCGAAACCTCGGCGACCTTAGAAAGAATTATTTCTCTAGAGCCTGACTGGACGCTGTTAATACCTAATACTTGTTCTTGAGCAGTCGCAATTCGATTACCCAGAGAATGGACTCTAGAGTTGAGATTTGAGGTCCCGTTAATCGCAGACGTTAGCCGTAGAGTAGGTAGGCGTAGGAATAAAGCTAAAACAACTAATACTATGATTCCAGCAAACCAATACTTAAAAAATTGGTTACTGATTACTGCTTTCAAAAAGTTCTTTGTAGACATATTCTCGGTCATAGTTGTGGGTTTATGGCTTACTTCGGCCAGCCGTCGATACCCAAGCGCTTAAAGCCATGCTTCTTAAAATGGGCATCGAAAGAAAAGGCCCAAATTATATCTTGCTGATTCATTACAGCAAAACTCACACAATCGCAGTAAGAGACGTTTTTTGATCTTATCATTCTAAAAATGTCGTCGGATTTTGCAAGCAACTCCCAATCTGGATTAATGACGGTAAACTCTCCCGAGCGCAGCTCCTCTAAAAGCTTTATAGACTCTTTTCTACCCAAGCGACGACTAACCAGACTAATACTTTCTGAAATAACTTCTGTAGATACGAACGAGATGCTGTCTACTCCGGAAAGCCTTTTCGCAATAGCGATAGCTTTCTTATGGTCGTGGTCTTTAGGGTCTCTTATAGCGTAGAAAACAGAGGAATCAACAAATAGTTTAAGCACATTTATTTTTTCTTACGCGCGTTCTTCTGGTTTATATCGTATTCGTACAAATAGTAGTCGTGCCGGCGGCTAACATCCGTTAAACCATCTTTGTTAGGCTTTGCCTTTTTAGCCATTTCCAGTAGAGATTTTGCCCAGTTACTGCCGCGAGGGCCATCTAGTTTTCTCTGCTGACGTAAATCCTCCCTAATAGCCTCAGACATGCTAATACCGCACCTCTTCGCGGCGTTTTTGTAGTAGCCAATATCCTCGTTTTCTAGGTAAATATTAGTGCGTTGCATCATACATCACTAGTATACATCACTTTGGAGTCTCGTCAAATTCATAAACCCAAACGCGAGAGGATTTGGGCTTCGACTAATCGGTGATCTTTACCGTATTTTAAGCGGCATGAACTTCGAATGTGTGCGGCTACCCGTTCACTCTTTGGGGTTTTATTTATGGCTTCCCAGTCGACTTTAAGGCTAAAGGGAACGAGCGGCTGGTTGTTGGCAAGTAACCGAATGTACATCGAACCGGTGGGGTTACTCATTAAATCACTCTTGGTAAACTGGGGATCAAATTGAGGTTCTAGAAATTCGGCGTCGTCTGGTCCGACGCGAAATATGCACTGAGTACCGACGTTTCCAAAGACGGCGTTTTTAATGTCATCATCCATTTGGGCAATAAATTGGTTACCAACGATTAAATTCAAATGATATTTTCTGGCTTCCGATAGAATGGTAGCGAAATCAGGTGTCGCGAAATTTTGAAACTCATCAACGTACAAATAAAAATCACGGCGTTGCTCCTCGGGCACGTCAACGCGGGCCAGGGCGGCAGAGAGAATCCGAGGCACGAAAAGAAGACCTAGGAAGATAGAGTTCTCTTCACCAATCTTGCCTTTAGAGAGGTCGATTAAGAGGATCTTTCCTTCGTCCATAACTTTGCGAAAATTAAACGATGACTTACTTTGCCCGAGAATATTGCGCATCGTCTTTTCGGTCACGAAACGATCAAACTTAGATGTAAAGTAGCCCAGTTTTTCACTCTTATCGCGTTCACTAGTATGAGCAATTTCATCTAGCCAATAACTCTTAACCATCGGATCAGTCACTTTTTCGGCCCGCTCCTTGGCATATTTGGGGTCAATCAGAATTTTAAGGACCTCAACCATGGTTGACTCCGGATCTTCCATCGCCGTGAGCATTACATTTCGAATCGCTCGCTCGAGCTGGGGCCCCATAATTCCTTGGTGATTGGGGTCATACAGCTTGTATAGAAGTTGAATAAAGGCATTAATTAAAAAGTGCTTGTCTACTTCACTGTTAGCCTCCAGCATATTAAAACCCATCGGTCTTTCTAGGTCACCCGCATCGAACAGGATGACGTCATCGATCCTATTCTGCGGGACTTTTTTAAGTAAATCTTCAATAGCGGTGCCATGGGGGTCAATAAAGGCTAAACCGCGTCCCGCTTCCATGTCTTGAACAGCCATAGCCTTCATGAATTCGCTTTTACCGGTGCCCGTCTGCCCCAAAATATAAGTGTGACGATTACGATCTTTTTCTTGCATATAAACTTCGCGTGTCACTCCTCGAAAAACATTTTTACCCAAATAAAGTCCAGCAGTTGGAGTGTTAGCTGGTGCTGGCAATGTCCGGGCCTTAAGCCACTGAATTCCAGGCGTTGGAACTTCTTTGCTAGGGAGGTGAAAGATGGTGGCCAATTCGGCAGTGTTTAAAATAAAAGTTGGATTGTAAAGATGGACGTGGAAGAGTGGCACCTCTATATTAACGACCGGGAAAAGTCTCATTATAAAACTCTCCATAAAACCTTTGCGAGAGAGCTCAAATATTTTTTTAAAATGGGAATAGGTAGGATCACCAAAAACGGCAAAAGAAGTAATCATTTCTTTAAGGTGTAACGTCGCCTTAAATTTATCGCTGGAAACAGCCACGAGTCTTAAACAAACATTAAATCCCGGCTTGCCTACTTTCTTTTCGACCCCCTCTAAGAATTTTTCAGAAATATTAAGAGGCTTTTTTTCAGGATTTTTATTGTGGGCTTTGATTTTCTCGACGAAAAACTCGCCGTCTGTACGCCAATGATCAGATGAGGGCCTAATCAGAAGCTGAATGGCTGCCCCTTCATTCTCGTCCAGTTTACTTAAGGCTGAGGTCAATGCATTAAGAGGGTCCGGTTGTTTATCTTCGTAGCTTCTGATGGGAAAGTAATCGGCGCCGGTAAGATCAAGCGTTCCAAAATCCACTTTCGAGCCCTTTTTCCAAATATTCCAAGGCTTACAGGGTTCAAAGTCGGCTTCCGGATACGAAGCATGGATCTGCTTGGTCACAAGGTCACTTAGATGCTTGGGGCAAGAGACGTAGAATTCAATTCGATTATGGGTCCCGACTATTTCAAAGGAAATGTGATCGGGTTCATGGGTTAGTCCCTCAATTTTCCCTAAAGTTAATCCTGAAAAAGCAGCAAACATTTGCTCGGCGGCTTTAATTTCAATTTCATTGCCCTCGGGAACGGTGATTTTAAAAAAAACTTGAGCGAAGGCTTTATGACGACGGTCGCGAAGGCGAATAAACCATAGGTAAGTGGCAGCAGCAATAGCAATAACCCCTAAGGCAAGGATGCTAATAAAAACTGTGAGTAATGTGTTAACTAAAGTATCGAGCATAGGGCAGTTGTGGTATTTAGACTATTATGACCATTGTGATTATTAAGACTATTATTTATTGTATTTTTTCTTCGAATGCTTCGAGATCGTGTCCCCACGTCTCGCTGTCATCGACTTTTCCAGACCCTTTTTTTACCTCGGTGACAAAGCCATTGCTGACTATGTCATACTTACTAGTCGAACTCTTAGATGTCTCTGAAGCTAATTCACTATGGACTACCTCTGAAGACCGGCTAACCCTATCTGACTCCGGCGCAGCCGTAGAAATCTCAAACGCCTTTTCTATCACATTAGCTGAATCGATATCTCTTTCGGTTGGCCGACTTTCTAGGACCGCCCCAATTTTATCTGACATACTCTCTTATAATGAATCTTTGAGGGGATTTTAGCAAGATTATTATGACTCCAATGATAAAGACGAGTCAGGAACCAGATTTTCCCAGGGAACAAAGGTTTGGTTAAAGAAAGCAGCTGATCCAATCATGGCGGCGTTGTCGGTACAGAATTTGGGCTCAGGGTAGTATAAAGGTATATTTCCCGCAGATTTACCGATGATTTCCCGCAAGCGCATATTGGCGGCCACGCCACCGGCTAACATTATGGATTTAGCGTTAAAGTGACTGGCCGCTTTAATGGTTTTCTTAACTAAGCAATCAACTACAGCCTCCTGAAATTCGAAGGCCAATGCAGTATTTTCGTATTTTTTTGTTTGATTAGCAGTAAGTAATGCTGTTTTTAATCCCGAAAAAGAGAAGTCGTAGTTATTTGCGTGGAGTAGAGGACGAGGTAGAACTAAGTGGTCCTCCTTCGCTAAAGCTTCGAAGGATGCGCGACGCAGGTAGGTTGACGCAGCTTCTGAGATCGCCGGACCGCCGGGGTAACCGAGACCTAAGATACGCGCGGCTTTGTCGAAAGCCTCGCCGGCGGCATCATCCAAAGTTCCGCCTAACCACTGCATTTCACCGTGGTTTTTTAGAAGCACTAAGTCTGAATGTCCACCTGAGACGACGAGGACCACACTGGGAAAAATACTACCGTCTGCTAGCTCAGGGTGGTTAATAAAATTAGCGTAGATATGGCCAACTAAATGGTTAACCGCGATCAGCGGCTTATTCCAAGCAAAACTTAAAGACTTGGCGGTTTCGACTCCGATTAAGAGTGATCCGATAAGACCAGGGCCGACGGTGACAGCGATGCCGTCGATATCACAACTTTCGCAACCGGCCTGTTTGAGTGTGAAGTCAATTACTGGTATAATAACCTTAACTTGTTCACGAGCGGCCACCTCGGGAACGATTCCGCCTGTAGTTACGTGGAGTTCTTGCGAGGACGCCACCACGTTCGCTAGTAGTTTTGTGCCATTCTCAACTATGGCTGCCGCCGTTTCGTCACAACTAGTTTCTACTGCAAGTATTGTCATATTGCCAGTATACCAACAATCAACTAGTCTATTAACATAGTCCTAGTTGTCATTCTGAACTTGATTCAGAATCCAATAATATCAAAATTTGAAATTTAAAATTCGAAATTTGAAAAATTGAATTCAAATTGTAACTTTCAAATTAAAAATTAAATATTTATGAAGTTTTTTAACACTGAAAATAAAGCGTCACCCTCATTGAAACTTATCCCTTTGGGAGGTACAACTGACGTTACCAAAAACATGTACGTTTACGAGTATGGCAACGATATCGTGGTCGTGGACTGCGGGATTGGCTTTCCGGATTCCGAAATGTTGGGGGTGGACGTTGTCATCACTTAAGGATCAAGGACTTACCAAAATTAGTCAGAGATTGGTGGAAACTGATACAACTATCCTTCATTTGGGAGCTTTTGAAATCTCATTTTTCCACACTAACCACTCTGTACCCGAAAGCCAGGGGGTAGTCATAAAGACGCCAGTTGGTGTAATTATGCACGTGCCTGATTATAAATTTGACTGGACGCCGGTGATGGGTAAGCCTTTTGATGTGCAACGAGCTTTAAAACTTGGAGGTGACAATGTTTTGGCTTTGCTTTCGGATTGCTTGGGCGCTACGAACGAAGGTTACACCGTGTCGGAACGTGGTATCGAAGACACTTTTGATCAGATACTAGATAAATCAGAAGGCCATCAAGTTTTTATAACCACTGTCGCCTCTAACATTTCTCGCATTTCTCAGGCTATTCGCAGTGCCGTTAAACATAATCGTCGGATAGTTGTGGCCGGCAGGAGTCTGAACCAAAACATTTTGGTGGCCCAAAATATGGGGCTCCTCAGTTTTCCTCAAGATGTGTTTGTGCCCGATGATAAGTCGTCTAAGGAAGAGCAGTCCGGTATACTTTATCTTGTCGCTGGGGCTTACGGACAATCCGGCTCTGCTCTGTGGCGGATTGCTAATGGCGAGCACAAAACAATTTCTATTGATGATGGTGCAGCCGTTATTTTTTCGGCCGACCCCATTCCCGGAGTGCACGATCAGGTCAACGCGATCATCGATCACTTAACTTATCGTGGAGCGGAGGTTTACTACTCGCAAATTCAGGAAAATTTGCACGTTTCGGGGCATGGTTCCCAGGGCGATCTTTTGATGCTGGCTGGCATTGTAAAACCGAAATACTACATCCCAATTGGGGGCACCATTCACCACATGCGAGCTTACCGGAATATGATTGAGAAAATGGGGGTAACTAAGGATCGAATTTTTGAGTGGGTGGAGGGGCAAACTTTGGAGTTTACACCGGGAATGGCGAAATTTGGCAAGCCAATTGAGACCCGAAATGTTTTTGTGGACGGCGGCCAAGTGGGAGAAGTGGGCTCGGTCGTCATTAAAGATCGCCAGGCGCTCTCTCAAGATGGGGTCCTCGTCATTAGCGTGCCTTACGACAAGAGAGAACGACGCTTTATAGATCGAGTCCAAATTGTTTCCCGCGGCTTTGTATACGTTAAAGAATCCCAGGGGCTGATGAATAAAGTTTCGGGTCTGGCTTCCAACGTCGTCCGTCGCCAAGCGCCCGGTTCTGACGTGATGGCCGCTAAAAATGACATTGAGCGGGAAGTCGGGCACTTTCTATTCAAAGAAACCGGCCGCAACCCCGTGGTTCTTGCCTCCATCGTCGAGATATAACCAAACCTCCGTCATTCCGGGATTGACCTGGGATCCAGTGAACCCAAAAGCGTAGGGGCTGGGCGTGCCCAGCCCGCAATATAGCTATAGATAAACTGTTAGTAATGTATAATAATCCATATGCTTAATGAGCTTTTAAAGGAACTGTTGCAAAAAAGGACAGTAACTGTAATAAATAGAATTTCGCCGTTTATTCAAAAAACCGACAAAATTATTGATATTGGTTCTGGTCCAGGAGATATTGCTAGAATTTTAAAAGATCAAGGGTTCAACGTTAATCCTGTTGATGTGGCGGATTTTCATGGTCCACGAGTTGTAGAGACTACAATTTACGATGGTACAACTCTACCATTCCCCGATAAGACTTTTGATAAAGCCTTGCTGTTAATGGTTTTGCACCACACTCCCCAACCAGAAATAGTTTTTGATGAGGCTTCAAGAGTAGCTACAGAATTAGTAGTTATAGAAACTTCCTATACAAACCCAGTAGATAGATTTTCTACGATAATTTTTGACGCACTTGGAAATTTAAGATTGGAAGCTTTTTGGAACTCTTATAAAACAGATACTCAATGGAGAGATTTTTTTACTAAAAAAGGTTTCGATATTGTAAATACAGAAAAATATTTGGACAAGACATTAGGTATTTTTCCGCTATTACACATCCTTTACTATCTAAGAAGAAGAATTTCTTAGATCAAAATCTTAGTTGAGTTGCGTCCTTGCATCGATTGGATCGAGAGCGCAGCATGCTGCGCCCCTACAAGATCGGAAGAAGGCCTCCCAAATATAAACGTAGGGGCGATTCATGAATCGCCCTCAACGATAATCGAATTGAGGGCCGACACATAAGTCGGCCCCTACATCGTTAATTGTTCGTGTAGAATTTTCCGCCTAACATTTTCTCGTCAACGTGGGTTTGAGGAGTTTTCTTTAATAAATAAATGCTGCTGTGACTGCCGATCGACTTGGCCCCAGAGTACTCGTTAAAATCAGCCATCTTTTCGCGAATTAAAAGACCCCAATCGGTGAGTAGTTTTTGAATCTTTAGCGGTTTTTCCAGTTCTTTTAGAGTATAGCCATAGCAAATATAGAGATTAGCGTCTTTGGTTGTCGCGAAGACGAGGCGTCTTAGAAAGGTTCCAAAGCCGGAAGGTGTATAGGGAGGATCTGAGAAGGCGACGTCAAAATAGTTTTTGTAACTTACAGGCATCGAAACCCTGGCGTCGTATTTTTGGACTTTAATTTTTAAATTTTCTTTCTGGGAAATATCTTGAATGTAACTTAAAATGTCATTATCGATGTCTAGTACAGTCACTTCTGCCGGAAGTTTGGTCCGCGCTAAAGCAATCGATAGCAAGTCGTCATCCCCTAAAAGTAGGATACGAGATCCGGTCAAATCACCGTGATTCTTTAAAAGTTCAACCCGCTTTGATACGGTGCTACTAGTTGCTAGAAATTGATCAAAATTTCGTTTGGCTTTGGGTCTTTCCATAGCGTCAGTATAATCTTAAAAGTTAAGTCTGTCTAAATCGAGGTCGTCCATAAAGTCATCTAGAGCCTTTTTAAATCTTGGTTTTTCCAAAAGCTGGTTGCCTTCTTTCGTCGTTAGCGACTCCGGAATCTCATCTAAAAAGCGCGATGGTAAATTTATTTGATGGGCCCCGAAATAAAATCGGCTTTGAGCATGACTTAAAAATAACGATTCTTTAGCTCTGGTAATTCCAACGTAAGCGAGTCTTCTCTCCTCTTCTAACTCTGACAGGTCGGTCAAACTGCGTTGGTGTGGAAACAAACCTTCCTCAAGACCAATTATAAAGACAGTCTTAAATTCGAGTCCCTTAGCAGCGTGAATCGTCATTAAGGAAACGGCGTTTTCAACGTTCCTGGTTTTATTGGCATGTTCAAGTAGTGTCACGCTTTCTAAAAAGTCACCAAGCTTTGTAAAGGAGGAGGCCACTGACCGGAGTTCTTTAACGTTTTCTTTGCGGTCTTCATTTTCCTCGTCAGCCTTGGCGTAAAGATCTAAATACTTAGTAGCTTTAAGAACATCATCCAGAATCGCGAGAGTTGGTTGATCAGAAACGTCGGATGTGTCTTCCAGGAATTGAAAGAACGCCTCGGCTCGTTTTTTGCCGATTTTAAAAATCCGATCTAAACTCACCGAGTCGAGTGGATTATAAATAAGACGCAAATAGGCCAGAACGTCTTTGACTTCGGCTCGATCGTAAAACGAAGTGCCGCCGAGGAGTCGATAGGGGAGACCGTGGTTAAGCAGCGCCTCTTCAATGACTCGGGACTGGGCGTTAGTGCGGTACAAAATTGCTGAATCTGCCAATTTTTCTAATTCCTCCAATTTTTTAATTACGAACTCCGATTCATCGCGCTCGTTAAGGGCAGTGTAAATGTTGATCGGAAGGCCGCTGGGATTATCGGTCCACAAATCGAGATTTAGTGGCTGCCGATTATTTTTAATCAGGGCCGCCGCGGCGGTAATGATCTGCGGGGTACTGCGGTAGTTTTGGGAGAGTTTATAAATGTGAGCAGTTGGGTAGTCTTTTTCAAACGATAAAATATTGCGGGAGTCCGCACCTCTAAAAGAGTAAATGGCTTGCGCCATATCGCCGACGACGCATAAATTAGCAGCAGGTCCAGTCAAAAGCCTGGTCAAAATATACTGAGCGTGGTTAGTGTCTTGGTATTCGTCGACTAAAACATATAAAAACTGCTGGTGGTATTTTTGCAACACTGTTTTGTCATCCCTAAATAGTTCAATTGTTTTATTGATTAAATCGTCAAAGTCCAAAGCATTACATTTTTTAAGTTCCTGTTGATATTTTTTATAAACTTCGGCCACAATTTCTTGAAAATAACCACGAGCGACATTGATGTAATCGGCCGGACCCAAGAGTTCATTTTTAGCGCTACTAATGGCATTTTTAATGGCTCCTTCGGATATCTTTTTACCGTCGAGTTGTAAATCTTTAACAATCTTTTTTATAAGTGATTTGGCGTCGTCGTCATCGTAAATAACAAAGTTGGGATTAATGCCGATGTGATGACCGTCTTTTCGTAAGATTCGACTACAGACACTATGAAAAGTGCCAGACCAAGGAATCCTGGTCGAAGATCCTACTAATTTTTGGGCCCGTTCCTTCATTTCCGCGGCGGCTTTATTAGTAAACGTCAGCAGCAATATATTTTCGGCTGGGACGCCTTTTTCCGAAATTAAATAGGCGACTCGGTGGGTAAGAACCCTCGTTTTCCCACTTCCTGGACCGGCGATAATGAGGGAGGGGCCGTCACAATTGATGACAGCTTCTTGTTGGGCGGGGTTTAAGGAGGCTAGAAGAGCTGAAGGCTTTGTCATGACTTGAGTATACAAGATTTTGTCATTCCGGCCCCAGAGCCGGAATCCAGTAACGGATTAAAATTTTCAACTTTATTTAAATATTAAAATATTGATTAAAAATTAAAAATTGGTAATTAAAAATTTAATTGGGTTTACTGGATTCCGGGTCAAGCCCGGAATGACTGGAGGTTACAAAAGTATCTTCGTGACAGCGACGAGCCTATTAGAGTAGCCCCACTCGTTGTCATACCAAGCGATAACTTTTACCATATTACCGCCAATAACTTTAGTTAGTGGTAGGTCAACAATCGCTGACCTGGGATCACCAATATAGTCTGATGAAACTAAAGGCGTCGACTCAACTCCTAAAATTCCCTTCATTATTCCTTGAGAAGCTCGTGTAAAAGCTTCGTTAATTTGCTCGACGGTTACATTTTTATTTAGAACTACGGTCAGGTCAACAACCGAGGTAGTAATGACGGGAACCCGGAAGGCCAAGCCGTCAATTTTACCCGCTAACTCCGGCATTACTTCGACGACTGCATTGGCGGCGCCGGTAGAAGAAGGCACAATGTTTTGGGCGGCTGCTCTGCCTCTTCTGGGATCCTTGGCATCGGGACCATCAACTAATTTTTGAGTAGCCGTATAGGCGTGACTCGTTGACAGAAATGCTTTGTCGATACCAAAACTATCTTGCAAAACTTTAAGAACTGGGCAGGCACAATTAGTAGTGCAAGAAGCATTACTAACAATGTGATGTTTAGCTTTGATATATTTATCCTGGTTAACACCAAGGACCATGGTAATATCTGGATCTGTGGCCGGAGAGGTAATAAAAACTTTTTGAGCCCCGGCCGCTAAGTGCTTTTGGGCATCGACTCGTTTGGTAAACAGCCCGGAAGCTTCAATGACAACGTCGACTTTTAAATCATGCCAGGGAATTTTAAGAGGATCTTTTTCTGCGAATAAAGTGGGAAGTTTAATTTCTTTTTTAAATTCTCGGTACACCGTGTCGTACTTTAGTAAATACTCCATCGTCGGCTTGTCCATGAGGTCGTTGATAGCGACTATCTCAATCTCAGGATCCCCGGAACAAATCCGAAAAAACTGCCGTCCAATTCTGCCAAAACCATTTATCGCGATTCTCATACATAAAGAATAACACGAAAACAAATAACAAAGAACAAAAAACAAATAACATCTGTACTGGCGACATTTACAATTTGCGCCTCGTAAATTGGTAGCGAGTGAAACGAGCGTCTTGGCGCTAAACCAAGTTTACAGAAAAAAAAGACGCCTCTTACAGATTTGATCTGAAAGAGGCGTGGGAATTGTTCCGCACAATGCTATTTTACGAACTCAGATGGCACTGCAAGACCGAATTTCTTTGCGAACTCTTTCCACCAGGCTGCTGAGAAAGGACTCCCGTTATACTGTGGCAAAAGATTCTCGGCGATATAATGCAAACCACCAAGCTCTCGATCAAGCTCTCGATGGTAATCGCAGCAGTTCCAAATCGAGAACCATTCACTTTTGCAGAAATCTCGTTTATTCGTATCTTTACTTTGAAACTTCTTGTAACCCTCAAGGAAACGTTTCGCTTTATCAAGAACCGCCGCTCGATATTCAGTTTCGTTCACGGTAGCCATTTGTATTTCCTCCGATGTAAATGTACCCAGCTAAATTTATACTGCCATTATACCCCATAGCATTTGGTTTGTCAACTCAATTAAGTTCCGAGTGTTACAATAAACTTATGCTCAAGCTTCTATCTTCTTTAACCAACGCCGACCTGGCCGGTAAAAAAGTTTTCGTCCGTGGCGACTTGGATGCGCTGACCGAGGATTATCGTTTGCAAAAAATGGTGCCGACGCTGCAGTTTTTACTGGATCACGAAGTTAAACAGATAATTATTGGCGGGCATTTGGGGCGACCGGGTGGAAAACCGAACGAGACCGAAAAACTCGACGTTATCGCCCAGCGTTTGAGTAAGCTACTAGGTCAACAAATTAATAAATTAGATGAGGTCATTCCAAGTTCAATTCCGTCGGACCGAATCGTCATGCTTGAGAACTTGCGCTTTGACCAGAGAGAAGAAAAGAATGATCCGGAGTTTGCAAAACAACTCGCCTCTTACGCTGATATTTATGTTAATGAAAGTTTTTCGACATCTCATCGCACTCACGCCTCATTTGTTGGCATACCGGCCTTGATCCCAGGCTATGCTGGTTTGCAACTGGAAGCAGAAGTCAAGGCGCTAACTGAAGTCATGGAGAACCCCCAGCATCCGCTAACTGTTATTATTGGCGGCGCCAAGATTGAGACAAAGTTACCAGTCATTAATAATTTCCTAGATAAAGCTGACAAAATCTTGGTAGGTGGTGCCATCGGCTTCCAAAGCGACCTTGTTTTGACCAATCCTAAAGTCATGATTCCCACAGATTTTGTTGGAAATAAGGAAGATATTGGACCAGACACAGCAGCCGCTTTTAGGAAGATCATAGAGCAAAGTCAAATGATTATTTGGAACGGGCCGATGGGTCTTACCGAAAAACCAGAGTTTCAAAATGGCACTAAGGTTGTCGCGGAAGCGGTCGCTAATTCTTCCGCAAAAAAGATTGTCGGTGGTGGCGACACGGTGGCTTTTCTGCAAAAAGCGGGATTACTTGATAAAATGGGCTTTGTGTCGACTGGGGGAGGGGCAATGCTCGAATATTTAGCGGGGAAATCATTGCCTGGTCTAGAAGTTTTAAACTCTTGTCATTCCGGCCCCGGAGCCGGAATCCAGTAAAGAAAACAAATCAAAACTCAAAAATCAAATATCAAAAACTAATTTAAAATTAAAAAATTTTGATTTTTAAACTTGGTTTTGATCTTTGATCTTTAAATTTTGGACCATCGTTGACTGGATTCCGGGTCAAGCCCGGAATGACAAGCTGATTCTATGAAAATTCTACGTCAAAAAGAAAATACAACTTGCATCGGCTGTCAAATGTGCGCTTTGGCCTGCTCTAGGAAGCTGGGGAAAGGAGTGTCTTTGGACGAATCTTACATTAAAGTCACCAAAGGGAGTGACGGCACTTTTAATGTTGCCATTGACCTTGGCAAAATGACGCCGGAATTGGCGGAATATATTGCTAAATACTGCCCCATAAAAATTTTGGAGGTCATCGATGAAAGCTGACGCTAAGCGAGTCTTATTCATTTCTAAGGACATTTCACCACAAATTAAAATCATTTCGGGGCTGCGCGGTGTCGTTGGTGGGGTGGGGCTGGCGGCTAAATTATCGTTTGATTATAAAAGTTTATGTTTGGCGATCGGTCCTCTAAGCGGGGCTTATCCCGGAGCCTCTTCTGTCGCCGCGGTCCAAGATGGGCATTACCAAGCATTTAACTCGGACCTCGCTTTAAACATGTGCGTTAAAGGCATTGACGCCGTGGTCGCTCTTGACATTCCTTGTGAGGAGACAATGCGGCTAGTCGAAGAATATCTAAAGACTTTGCCCGAGGAAAAGTCTGAACTCGGCGATGGCGTTGCTTATGAAGAGATTTACAACAAATTATTTGAGCGGGTCACTAGCGTTTGGAAAACTGCTAGCGAAGGCGCCGATTCCTGTGCCGCCTGCCCTTTAAATTGCGCTAACTTTCGCCAAACGAAAAATAATATCGATCTCTCATCGATACTCGGGGTCTGCCTGGGAGTGGCCTCGGTTTATGTCGATCTGGCTATCGCCTTTGCTGCTTTGCAAGCTTTAGGATTTGATTATACCCACGAAGAACTGGAAGAAGCCGTTTTAAAGGCTAGAAGTATAATTAACTAGAATAACCGTTGACGTCTGATCAAGACTTGCGGTCAATTTAAAACTCAAAGACTCACTGCTTTTATTAAACTGCAAGAGACTTACCTCAAGCCACCCAAAATTGATAAGACTGGTTTGCAAATCGCCGGTAATTTTGGTGGAGTTGTCTTTCGTCTCCAAAGTAACCTGCGACCCTTGCTTACTTTTGGTAACGCTTAGTATTTTAGCGTCGCTTGGCAATTTTAATTCCAGCGGTAAACTGGGGTCAGCGTTTTTAACAGTCGCCCCCATAACGTTACCGCTATAAATCGTGGCCGGTTCGTTAAAATGGCGATACGAAAAATAGGTCAAAGAAACTGTGACCAGAAAGAGTCCGGCAAGAGTGAGCAGTTGATGTCGCGCCTTCATGTATATCTAAGTTTAACATTTTTCTAGGTTTGTCGAATCTTACCCCTCCAGAATGCTAAGATATTTGTATGACGAACTCTAAACCTGAAACTACTTCTGATGAAATAACACTGGGTCTAACCGAAGGTGAACAAACTAAGGTGACAGAAAGAATTCAAAAACTGGCTGACAGCCTTACCGGTGATGGTCTAGAATTTTTGATGAACGCCTCCGAGTATCTTCAGAGAAATAGTGTCTCCAATGGCACAGAGCAAAAACTTAGATCAGACAAATCCTTTGTTTTTCCTGACCTATTTGAAAGAACAGCCGATGAAATTTTACAACCTTGCCCAAAGCTCAAAGACAATAAGCCGTTAATTAAAGGCTGCACCGACAGAGGTAAGGTATTTCGAGCCCTGTGTGTAGCCAAAGGCATTCCTGCTGTTTTTGTGGATACTTTGGACGCTAACTACCTGGAGGCAATAAAAAGTGCGGGACAAATAATCGAACCAAAGCGAGGCCATGTTTTTATTGACGTTTGTGTTGATGGGGAATGGCACACGGTTAACCCTGGTTTTAATGAACCGATTCTGCAGTACAGTAATTATTGGTCGTGGTCTCGATTCAGCCGACTTAGGTTACCGCAGTACCCCAGAATTCAGAAGCTGGTTGCAAAATCAACTTAGCGACAAAAATGGTCCTAGTTACGAATCTTCTTAAGTACTTAGTAATCCGAGCTGATATAATGCAGACGGTTTGCCGCCTTCGTCTAGTCGGCCTAGGACGCTGCCTTCTCAAGGCAGAGATCAGGGGTTCGAATCCCCTAGGCGGTACCAGAGTTTACTATCAGAGTACGAGAGGATCTTATCAAAGGGATTTACCACGTCATACCGCAGTTCTTTACCATCGAGCCTAAGGTTCGATAGTACCAGCTTCACAATTTGCCGTTTTTCCACAACTTCAGAACTCGTAAAAAGGTCGTGAGCCTTATTTGTGAGGTCCAGTATGGCTTTAGCCGTAACATAGTAGTTATCATCGGCTTCTGCAAACTGGCTTATACGAGCATCCAGTTCCGTCATCTTATCCCGAAAGGACTGATAATATTTGTCATACTCATCGTCAGTAATACGCCCATCCAGCTTATCCATGTATAAACTTTCTCGTCGTTTGGCGTAAGTTTCACGTTCTTGAGTCAAAGCCCTAACTTGTTCTTCCCTGAATTCGGACTTGCTAGCATGGTTGGTCCTTAATGCTTCTACAATCTGGTCTACGACGTACTGTGGGACCTGTAGGCGCTTGAATAATGATCCCAGCTGTTCAGTTATGTTAGCTTCGGTTAGCCATTGAGCACCATGTTTGCCCTTATATTGAGTGCAATGGTAATAAACAATACCCTTATGCTTTTCTGGGGTCACAGCGAGGCCACAATGGGCGCAACGGATTAAACCTCTGTAAAAATAGGGTTTACCAGCATATTTGAAGCGCTTCTTGTTAAACTCAGCCTTTACCTGTTGTACCCGATCAAATAATTCTTTGGAAATAATCGGAGCATAGTGATGATTGTAGGATTTTCCTTTCCAGAGCATCACACCGTAGTAGAACGTGTCTTTAAGAATGTTGTCGAGAAAGCTTTTAGACCAGTCTAATCCATAATCATCTTTTAACTTCTGACGTAGCAGGTCCATCGAATAGGCTTTAGTGGCATACAGCTCAAAGGCTTTCTGGACATAACCTGAATTGAAGGTGTGAACGTAAATATCAGCCTTACAGTCTTGCCCCCTAAAGTTTACGTAGCCAAACCTAGCCTTACCTGGCCACTCGCCTTTGCGTAGCTTCTGTTCGGTAGCTCGCTTAACGTTGTCGCTAATGGCATCAGAAAAATACTTAGCTAAGCCTAAGCTCATCCCAAATTGAAACTTCTCGACCGCAGAAATCTGGTCCGTAATAACCTGCCCATCAGACACGAAGTGCAACTCAATTTGCCCAGCTATAGCCTTATCGTAGAGCTGTGAGACTCGTTTATCGAAAATGTTTCTGGATAACCGATCGACCTTGTCAAAGCAGACAGCGGCTTTCTCTTTTTGCCCTAGTACGAAGTCTAAAATGCGATCAAACTCAGATCTGCTTTCTTTATAAGCACTTTCGTCAAAGCTAAACGTTTTAAAGATCTCAAAGCCTTTAGACTGGCAATACTTTTCCAGTCTAGCTGTTTGCGCAGGTAATGAATTACCCGCTTCCTTTTGTTCTTCTGTGCTAACACGAGAGATGGTTATTGCTTTCATCGGTTACCTTTTGCTCGATTGTGTGTCTTACACAACATCTCGCAATTATTAAGCATTGTCTTGCCCCCTTTACTCCAAGCTGATACGTGGTCGGCGTCCATATCCGCAATACTCCAAATCTTGTCTTTGTTTGCATCGTGTCCAATCTCACAGTGAGAGCAGTTTGAAACACCTTTTTTCTTTGCGATAGCAGTTTGGGCTTCGTAAGTAGATCTTTTGGTCGCTTCGTCAAATATTCGAACCTCAAGCAATTTTGTGTCAGTAGCTCCACCGAGAATATACTCAAAAATACCTTTCCGATTTTTTATATATGGGTCACCGTAGAGCTTTCGTACATCCTTAGATACTTTTGCAGGATCATAAGCTTTCTTGTGGTACTCCTCATAGAATCGTCCCCACTCGAGTCCGCACATCTCGCTTTCTACATCAGTAAATACACTAGAGATCCAATCGATCACACTGTTGAAATATTTTTTCAACTCACTGATGTTTTTGTCGTTGCGATGACTGCTCATGTAATCATCGATATTCCCTTTACTCACCCAATCTAAAGCTCTCTCAAAAAAAGCTTGCCGGTTTGCACTGCCCTTTACGTATGCACCCCATTTTTGAATATTGGCATTTTGGCTGTTGCTAAACTCCTCTTTCCCTAGAGTAACGAATTGCCCAGAATAAATAGCATTTAATAACTCTTGCGGGACGAGTGGAACACCGGCAATGTTGATCGTCTTAAACCATTCTTTTATTTGGCTTTCTGTTCCTTCGCATTCATAAATGAGAAGTTTGGTTTGCAATATTTTATCTTTTTTGTCTTTTGCCATACCACCAAAATTTTGTTGCAAACCATTTTCATCCACGATAGCAAATTTGTCGGTCACAAATCGTCCAAGACTGGTAATTCGCTGTTGTCCGTCCAAAACTTCCAGATTATTTTCAGAAACCCTATTAAAATAAATCAGTCCTATTGGATACCCCTTGAGGACGGATTCAATGACGGCCATTTCTCTTTTACCACCGTCAGACGCATAAATATAATTGCGTTGGTATTCTGGTTGAATAGTCAGCTTGCCAGATAAACCAAACAAACCCTTGCCTTCAAGCACGTTATAGACGAACCCTTCGCAAATATCTTTAACAGTGATATTAGTTTTTAAAATTGTTTTCATATTATTTTTTCTTATGTCTTATAAAAATTCTTGAAAAAGCAGATTGAATTATTCGGCCTTTATTATTTATAAAGTAATTTTTTTTCCCATCGTTTCCAACTAAATTACCATTTTCATTTGTTTTGCCACCAGAAGATCCTGTTTTTTTACCATCCTGTCTTACTTCCCAGTAATCATCATATTTTTTTGTGTCAGGAACTTCTTCATGGCAACCTCTTTGAGTGGACCCTAAAATATCAAACTGGTCAGGACTATATTTATCCAAAAAACTAATTGGCACGCCCATTACGCCATCATAATCGCTCGGGATAGCATCTGTATACGGCACTTCTATTGCATCATAATTGTCATATTTATCATATGATTTTTTACCTTTAATTTCTTTGTGTTTACTATATTTCAAATTTTCTTCCATCTTCATAAGTGGCAACGGTTGATGACGGCGGCCATGGTCTAAATTAGTAAACCAGACGGAGGGTGATCGCAAATATGTGATACCGTCAACTTTTTTAACCGCTGTTTTTGGTTTTTTACTAAGGTCGGCATTTGATGGAGCAATAAATAGCATGTCTTTATTATAACTAGTTGTACCAACCCACATTTTATTATTTTTAAATAGTGGAAAAACTTCTTTATTAGTGACCGTATTCTTATTTCCGATAATAACGAACTTTTTATTGTAATCAAAAAGTTGTTTGACATATTGACGAAACAGACTAAATGGCGGGTTGGTGACTACGATGTCTGATTGTTTAAGTAGTTTTATACATTCATCGCTACGAAAGTCACCAACACCTTCTAGCGGCGTCCATTCATTATGTTTGTTTGCTTCTAACTGTTTGGCAACATCTTTTAAATTGAATTCGCCGTCTTCATCTATGTCGTGCACTTCGTTAATAATAAATTTGTTGGCAGTTATTTTGGGACGACCTTTTGATTTCGGAAGAGTTTTGTCATCGCCAAACAATTGTAGCTGGGTGTTGGCTACCAGTGAAGGTTTGTAACTTGTGGTGATAAGCTGTTTTAGCCCAAGTTCGTTGAAATTGAGCACGAAATAGCGAAAGAAATTGCTCTCGAACGGATCGTCGCAGTTGCAATACACCACTTTGTTACGAAATACATCTGAGTTGTATTCCAGATACGCTTCAAGCTCTTTCTGAATATCGCCATACTGAGTATAAAATTCGTCATTTTTTTCGTTTTTTGCGTTTGTAAGATTACTAGTGTTTGCCATATATAGATTTGCAGTTTTAAAATCTTCCTATTCTCCTACAGGTTTATTTACAAATCTTTCTAATTCGTAACTCTTAATGCGGTATTGCTTGCCTGCTTTTATAGCCACAAGTTTTCCTGACCTTATCCAGCGATAGACTGTTAAGTAGGCTACCCGTAACTTTTTGGCTACTTCTTCGATTGTGTAATACTGCTCACTTTCCATATTTATCATTCTTTATCAAACTATCCTGAAAGTCAACTAGTTTCAGTGGCTTAAATTCTACTAGATGACTACGAACTGTTACGAAAGGGTCTCTGCCTTTAACAAGCGGTAGCTTTTTAGCCTCAGCCATTAACCCATACCAGTTTCTTTGATCATAGCTTGGAAACATGGCTCTTAACTCACGTGTAGGTATGTCGCTTAGCGCATTTTTGAGGCCAAGCTTTGAAAGCAAGTACTTTGGATTGCTTTTCGGGTATGCTAGCTGCAAATTAGCTAGGTATTCTTTAGTTGTTGCAGTACTATCTATTGCTTTGGGTCGTTGATCCTCAATCTTCTGCAGTACAGAAAGCAGTACTTTTTGAGATATTTCCTGTTTAAATAAACTCCCGAAAGTTAAGTCGTTGCTAACACCCACGGCTGAAAGAGTTTTTTGTATCATGGCCTTGCTATTAAGCCTTATTTCCATTCTCAACACCTCTTTAGGACCTCGTAGATCGTTAAACAACCCTAATTGAGAGGCGTAGCCCTTCTCTTCAGTGTCTTTTTCACTGACCTTTGCATCTTGCAGCTCCTTTAACTTGTCATAAAAAGCATATTCGTACAGGTTAGTATGCTGTTTGTAACAGAAGCCGCCGTTAAGGTAGTTTCCACGATTGGTCCCAATTGCTAAGCTTACATTTGCCTGTTCGATTTTCGAGATGATGTAGTGAGGAGTTGTGCCATCGGTAAGAGGTATATTTTTACTGTAATGTATAGCAGAAACAGGGGCAGCAGTAAGAGCCGTAGGCAGAATACGTACTCCCATTTCCAGCAGCATCCTTTGCAGCACATCAAAAACCTTTGGAAAATCGCTGTTCTGTAATTCATCGAAGTTATTTCCGTTAAAAATCAACTTGGGGGCCGAAAACTCGATACTCAAGGTTAGGCCCTGCTTTCCAGTGCAATTGAATCTATTCGTTAGTGAAAGCCTAGGCTTACAGACTCCCTCTAACTGCTCTGATTTGACAGGATTCTGAACGTAAGTACAGTAACCTCGTGTAGCGTTCTCACGCTCTTTGTAAAAATATCTTGAGTCAACTTCAAACATAGTTTTATCAAGCATTAGCTTCACTGTGTCCAGCATAGGTATACGCTTTCGTTACTTCTTCAAATTTGGCTATAACTGCCTTGTCAATTAACTCGGAGGTCTCATGATTGATGGGATAGAAAATGCCTAGACTTCGGATGGGGCCTGATTTAGTGGGGTAAGTTAAGCGATAGCCGCCGTTTGGTCTGGTATAGATTCCAATAGAGCTTAGATACAAGCAACCGTCGAACACGAAGCTAGCGAAGCCTACCAGCCCATCTTTAGGCTTAATCGGAACAACTTGTACTTCAGTTAGCAGGTTTGGCATACGTTTTCGTTAAGTTTTGCCTCTTATCAATCTGCGCTAAAAGGGTATAAAACTCCGCCAATTTGGAAACTTCTTCCATCGTTAGCGTGAGGCTCTGTTTTGTAGTTACTGGTGTTTTTTCTTCGCTCTTAATCATTAAGCGAAGGTTAGCAAGTAGTTACTAGGGAAAATATATAAACAGGTGTACTACACTAGTTTTCGGATTTCATTTTCTCGAGGTAGCGAAGTATTGCAGGAATATCAGAATAGGTTAGATCCTCTTCTGGGAACTTCTCGTTAACAAGTTCTGCTATCTTTTTTGCTTTCTTTTCCTTATTAGACCAAATAAAATCGTCTCTTTCTGACTTCTTGTTCTTACGAAATATTGGAGGGTTCTCTATGTATCCATTCAACATATCTCGTATTAGCTCCCACCTTTTGGTTACATAATCCAAAACATCTCTCTTTGTGGCGTATGGACTAATGCCAATGTGGATAGGGTAAGCATTAAGTAGCGCTCGTTTTCTTGGGTTGTGGGAAGGCGGTATATCGAAATCAACAGGAAAGTTTTCATTTAGGTACTCATCAACTTCGTCGTAAACTTGGCAAATGTCTAAATAACTATCACTGTAATCATCGAGATTTGTTTTGAAATTAAAAAGTGTACTAAAAAGAAAGCCTGTTGTTTCCATGTCTAGAAAATAGTTTTCAGCCAGCTTTAGAAACAACTTATTGAGTCTTTTTCGGTCCTTCTTAGTCGTACTGTTCCATAAAGACTTTACTTCATCAAAATCTTTGTTGAAGTCTTTACTATTAAGAAGTTCCTTAATTCTTAGTCTAATTTTGGTCTGCCCTTGCGTAGGCTTAAATTTATAGTATTCCATTTCATTACTTCTTCAAAACTACGGCCCTATTTTACCACTCTAAAAGCTCGTAGAATGGTTACATGGCTGATAAAGAGTCTTTAGAAACTAATCTCCGTAGCTCAGAATCAAATCGAGAGATTGTTAAACTCTTTCTAATTATGTATGCATTTAAGCTCCTTACCACTCTGACTAGGTACTACCCGTTTAGCCAGTTTTTCACAGACAGAAGATTTCACGCCAATTGGGTAGGCGCTAATCGAATATTTCATAGAGTTAAAGTGTGTTGCTCGGCAAATAATAACGAGTTTATAGACATGATTGCTGATCGGGATGAAAACTTCTACTACCTTGCTGGAAGGCTTCTAAATGAGACAGCAGATGATATTTTCAAAGATTTGCAGAAGAATGCACAAGAGGAAGGTTTAGAAATTCTTTATAGGGGCAAAATGGAAGACGGATCCTATAAATTCATGGCACCTGTTAACCAGGACTGGCTTAAATTGTTATTTTAGTTTGTTAGATGTTGGTTTCAAGAGTAATTTGTAAAGATTAAATACTCTAGTGGCTTTGTCTCTAGCTTCATCATCGGAAAGCATCTCGCCAAACTGTTTAAAATAAATTTGTTTAAATTCTTCTATTATCCTCTATAGTGCTTGTAGAATGATTATATGGCAGAAAGCAGCCCTTTGGTAAAGACTTTAGTTAAGAGTTATCTAAGCGCCAAGGATTGGCTGTTTATCTTTAGAATTAAATTCCACCTTTTAAAAGAAAGAAAGAATAACGCCATAACCTACATAACACGCTTCTACCCATTTAGCCTCATGTTTAGGCGTAACATTCATCATGCCTACTGGGTTGGAGCTGAGCGAATCCTTTTGAGGATTGATGTTATCAGCCATATCCATTTCAACACCTTTATTGATCATAAATTAGATAGGGACAGTAATTATTACTACGTAACTGGTAAGTTTGAAAATGAACCCGCCCCAGAGATCTTTAAAGAAGTTGAAGAATGGGCACAGCTGCAAGGCCTAGTAATACAATCGTGTGGTAATTCTGGTGATGGGACCTACAAATTCATGGCGCCAGTTAACCAGAACTGGTTAAAGGTCTTGTTTTAGCCTGCACAGTGGTTGTTGTTTGGGTTATTAATTGATCCTACAACTTTTGGATTAAATCTAGAGGTCAGCATTCTCTCAATAGACTTATTTATATCGATAAACTCTTTATTCTCGATACAGCTAACTTCACCACCTTTGTGGCGCCTAATTATGCTTTCTATCTGTTTTGGTAACGTATCTTTAGCTTGCATATACTAAATTGAAAATGTTAGTGGCCTTTTCTTCCTTGATTCGCTTCAGTTCTACAGAGGACTCGGAAAATTCATGTACAATTTTACTTGTTTTTTCAGGTGTAACCTTGTTAAAGGTATTTCCTATAATTACCAGATCACACAACTGCCCTACCCCGGGATCATACTCAGCCCTTTTCTTGGCTTCAAGTAAAGCGTAGATACCGTTCTTCTCACTTATACAAGCATTATACTCGTTTTCTATTAGTGAGAGTTGAGCGTGTTGCGAGCCGCTTCCGATAAGAGCATATCCGATGGAATCAAATGAATTTAATGTGCCTGGATTTTGTATTAAATAAAGGTGTGGTGCTGAATCCACGCCAGCTACTAATATATCCACTCCAACGTTTGTGTTAGCTAGGATATTGTTAATTTCTTTAACGAGATCGTCGTTTAGGTTTTTTTGGTTTTGCATGAATGTTTCAAGGGTAAGCGCATACCTGCAAAAAACCTGATTATTTAACATCGTGGCCCAATACTCAAAGTAAGAACTTTTTATTAATTCAGCAACATCGAGAACACTCAGCGTAGAACTATTACTGTTACTTTTGATTTTTTCCCTTGCGACAGAAAGTATCTCGTTAGCAGAAAGCACATTACCAGAAAATAGTCCTATAGATTTATTAGTAAGTTGAATAGCCTTATTGTTCTCGCTGATCTCGTACCTAGTGGCAACGCCACCACCCATTGTTATCATTTTGTCAGTTATAGCAAGAATCTTTTTGTTTTCAGCAATTGCAGCAATGCAGATTGTCATTTCAAGATTTTAGCACTAACTACCCATACGTTCGAGCTAAGATCTA
>JAPLWK010000009.1 GCA_026396615.1 candidate division WWE3 bacterium
ATTGAACCGTCGGTATTAATTACACGAGCCATAGTAAAACCAGTTATAGCCTTAGTAGCATCCGTAGATAAATCACCAGGAGCAATTTTGTAGGCCATTTTGGCGATTGCGGAATCAGCTAACTTGTCGCCTTTTTTTAACATTGGTAAATCTGTTTTAGCGGGAGCTTTTTCGGGCTCAGCGGATACCGTAGTCCTTTGGGTTATTACTGCGCTATTAGTATTCCTATTTTTAATAATGTAGCCACCTTCTACTAGAGCCACAATTAGTAAACCAACGATCGTTAAATTTTTTAAAGAGTTATTCATAACTATATAGACTACCATCTATACAGTTAAGTGTAAAGTGGAATTATCTTGATGATCTATATTAGTTATTTAAGAATTTAAATGAGGAAAGGATGTCAGTTAAGTCCTTAACGATTTTGTCGTTTTTATTTAAAAAACTGAAAGTAACTTTAATAACATGCCCAGGATTAGAAGAAGATTCCAAATAAATATATCGACTGCTTCCCCGCGCAACAACGTCAAACATTAATCCTGAGTTACTTCCAAACTTTACAGGAGTTATATCTGTATAACAAGGACAGTTCCCGCTTGGGTTTGGGTCAGGACCCCAAGCACTAAAAGAACGGTCATTCTGAACATATTGCTCTAATGTTTTACCATAGATATATATTGGAGAAAATACGATCAATTCTGGGAAACCGGCGCTCAAAGTAAGACCTTTAAGCACAATATCGGA
Source organism: candidate division WWE3 bacterium (assembly GCA_026396615.1). NCBI lineage: Bacteria > candidate division WWE3 > candidate division WWE3 bacterium. Next base: position 745 of record JAPLWK010000009.1, read on the forward strand.
AGCTTCGGCTAAAGTATAGATTGCGGGATAATTAAAAGTGAAAGCGCTATTTCTAGAATCTTTGTATGTCTTCCAGGTGCTCGTACCAACCGCCGATTCGATCCCTTTAGCAGAATCTATGAAGTTAAATGTAGAAATCATTTGGTTAAATTGAGTTAAGTATTTAGATCTGTCTTTATTTGTAGCTACGCTGTCGTATATCCAAAGTATATAGCTAGCACCGTCTTTTATGGTTTCGTATTTAGTAATAGGTAGTGGGTCAAATCCTCCCGCATATCTGTAAGATGCCGCTGGTGAGCCCCCTAAAATTGTCCTCTTAACATCTATATTATTAGTATCTCCCAAAATATGTTTTTGAAAATATTGGTCAAACGGTAAGTTGGAAATTTTATTAGTACTAACTAAAATAACACCAACGACATCATCCACATTATCTAAAGCAGCGCCATTGTTACCAACCGGTACAATTCTTACTTCATCAATACAACCTTCGCATCCGGAAATGGCAACCATTTTCAAAGAATCTTGTGGGTACTTAATCGAGAAATTTCCTTTTTGGCTAGTGTAAGTCTTCCAGTCGGCGGTGGGATCGGAGGTTGCGGATGCGGTGGCGGTGGTGGTTTTGGTCGGAGTAACGGCATTGTTAGTGGTGGTTGGATTTAAAGTTTGAGATTTGCCAAAGTAATAAGCAGAGTAGACTAAGCTACCAACAATGAAAAGACTTATGACCACAATAATAATGCTAATCAAGGTACGATGGTTACTCTTAATGGGAGGCTCTGGAATGTTAGGCGCCGTTGTTGGTTGATTTACGGGTGAATTATCAGTTGGCACAGTTTAAATATATATATTTGTAGTGGCGTTGTCAACATTTTACCTATCGCCGAGGGCGCATCATGATGCGCCCCTACTTGATCGAGAGAAGGCCTCCCAAAGTTCAACGTGACGAACCTTCGGTTCTACCAATTTCGCGGCAAAATTGTAGGGGCGATTCATAAATCGCCCTCAACCGTAACAAGTCTCTACATTGATCATTATCCTTTATGGTTTTTGAAGATACAATTTAAACCTGCTGTCGTGTGTCATCTGCTCGTTTAGTAAATCACGAATAATTTCGGAACGGCTTTTTTTATATTTGCTAGCAGCCCAATCTAAAAAATATTTTTGTCTTTTTTTTAAAACAATATTATAACGCCCGTCACCATCTTCAAGTGACGAGTAATTTAAGAACTCAGCAATAATATCTTTATAATTAACGAGCGTATATGTTTTGAGAGTTAAGTAAGGAGAATCCAGGGCCTCAATGTATGAATCCGGGAAGGTATTTTCGCGTTTTAAGCGCAACACTAAAACTGGTTTGTGCTGCTGCAAAGTATATGTTATCTGATGCGACGTACTAAAGTTAGGAACAGTGAATTCAATTACCGAAACATCTGCGGTATCGATTGCATGTAAAACATGGCGGTAAACATCTTTAATATCTCGACGAGACTGAGGGTTATCCTCAATCCATTTCCCGCACTCACCGATCCAATCATCTGTTAAAACGTGACCCTGATCTAGGAGGTACTGCCGAATCTTAAGGTAGTAATCTTTATATACTTTGTAATTTAAGGTGGTGGTGCCAAACCAAATTTTCATATGTGTAAATCTTAATCTTTATGTGTAATGACTACACACTTAATTAATGGTAATTATATACATGTCGCGATAAATATCAACTTAAAAATAAGGAGTAATTATGGGAATAATCTATACCATTTGTTTTCTATTTCGAGTAAATAACGGGATTAAAGAAATCTGCTTAGGCGAGAAGTTAAAAGGTTTTAGAAAAGGAACCCTAAACGGCTCTGGAGGTAAACTAAAAGCTGGTGAAACTTACAAAGATTGCGCTATTAGAGAAACTACCGAAGAATTTGGTATTAAAGTTCTAGATATCGAGAAATACGGAGAGGTCTATTTTTATGATCCTGGTTTAACACACGAATGCCACGTATATGTGGTTAAACAGTGGCATGGTGAACCACACAAAGTGTATAACAGCGATACAGGAGAACCAGAGATGGATCCACACTGGTATTCGATTGACGCTATCCCCTATGAAAGGATGGGCACGACCGATAAGTACTGGCTTAAACCACTACTGGCAGGTGGTAAATTTAAAGCTAGTTTTCGGTATGACGCTAACGATCAAATGTATGATCCTAAATTAGAGGAGTTGCTACCAGAGTATAACTTTGAGTAGGATTGGCAGGTTTTGGCAAAATAAATCCAAGACCTGCTTTTTGTTATGTTGAAAATCAATTGAGGGTAAACACATAGGTCGACCCCTACAATGTTACAAGTATTTCGAAATGTTTTGATTGTGTTCTTCTATGGTTTTAGCGTAGTGAAAAACGCCTTTAGAATCAGAAAGGTAGTACATAAAGTCGGATTTGGTGGGAAAGGCCACGGCCGTAAGGGCGCTAAGGCCAGGGTTACAAATAGGACCCGGTGGTAAGCCTTTGTTTACATAGGTATTGTAAGGGGAGTTAATTCTTAAATCCGAGGCCGATATTTTACGGGGCCACCAAGTACAGTTGTTCCGCCCTAAACAGGTTTCGGAAGCGGCAGCGTATTGAACAGTGGCATCAACATTTAAAAACCATTCGGCTTTAAGACGATTAAATAAAATTCCGGCTACCATTTTTTGATCTTCGGAATTACTGGCTTCACGCTCAACTAGTGAAGCTAAGGTAGCGGCTTGCAGTACACTGATATTTGACTTGGTATAAGCCTCTTTAATTTCTGGGGCCAGTTTATCGGTGAAAGTGCGATTAAGTAAATCTACCACTGCCGCGGCGTTTACCTGTTGCGGAGTAAAATAAGTGTCGGGGAAAAGCATGCCTTCAAGGCTAGCGGAAGCCTTTAAGAAATCTCCGTAAGCTGCAGGAGCTTGCAAATGCTCGGCCAAGTATGTCGCCATCTCTTCCCGACGCCAGCCCTCCAAGAACGTTAACCGTAAATCCCCAGGCCCGGAAGTTAACACATTTAATATCCCATCGATAGTTAGATTATTAGGAATCTTGTAATGACCTACTTGAACAAGATTACCGCGTTTATCAAAATGAGCGTACACCCGAAACAAATTCTCCGAATTTATTAATTTTTTAGTGAATAAATCTTTACCAATCTCACTTAAACTTTCGCCGTTTTTAACATCAAAAGCTATCTCACTACCATCACCAAAGTTAGGCCTCTTAATGGCTAAAAAAACATAAGCTATGGAAAAAAGAGTAATAAAAACAAAAATGGTGCCAAAAATTAAGAGTTTACTTTTAGTTGGTTGCATAAAATTTATACCAAAATCGCGTCTTCTGATTTTAACAAATAGCGCTCTAAAATAATAGTCGCCGCCATGCTGTCCAAGTGACGACGGGCGTGAGCTGGAGTATCCAAATCAATTGACCGCGCCAACGCCTCTTGCGACGAGTAACTTTCCGGAAACAAGCAGATCGGTAGCGACGAACGTCGTTTTAAAAACTGAGCAAACTTTTGCGTTAATGTACTCTGAGGATTGATTGCCCCATCCGACGACAAAGGGTAGCCAATAATGATTTTTTCGACGTCACTGCCGACAATTATTTTGATTAATTCGAAAGCCGCACTTTCCCAATTCCTGGAATCAATGGATGTGAGTGGTGAAGCAACATCGCCTTCCGCCAACGCCAAGCCCAAAAAACGCATCCCAAAGTCAATCCCGAGTAATCTCATAATTTTGAAACAACGACGTTGATGTGACTGGGAACTTTAGGCATCCGTGATCCAAAGTTTAGAATGGCAGGCGTAATGTCAATTTTATAAGAGTCAATATTGGGTAGCAGTTCCAAATAATGCTTAGCGTAGGCCAAACTTTGACCGGCCAAACTATTTTGAATATCAGCGGTGACATATTTGGGAACGACTGCGGACGTACCTTTAATAATCATTTGCGGATGAGTAGTCTCTAAAGTATCGGTTATCAAACTCATATCGATCTGTTTTTCTTCCGGCGATAAAGTGTAATTTTGAGGGACAAGCGCCTGCATTAATGCCTTCCACAGAGTTTTTACATTGTCCTCTTTAAAAGCATAAGTTGTTGACACCGCCGTGGCCGTTAAATTTAGATTATCGGCCTTTTCCCCGAGTCCCTTGTCAAAATTTTGGCCGACTACGGCGAAATCGGTGCCAATGCTGGGCGATATTAAACCAACCGGAATGGCAGACGTAAACTTCTGTTTAATAGCTTCAACCAGTTGCGCGGTAACGGTATCTAAAAGCTTTTTTTGATCGACCTCGGCTACCACCGCCACTTTATTTTGCTTACCACCGGAAAATCCATTATCGTTTTGAGCGATAAAATTATTTGGGCTTTCATCAGCCACGCTTAATTGCGACCCACCAGCAATGTTGAACTGGTCACCGTAGGACTGAGCCGTCACTGTCGCCGTCACCTTACCATACTCATAAGTAGTGGTTTCGCCTTGCGGAGTGGCGGAGACGGTAGCCACAGACCGAGCGGGAACGTTAATTTCCTTGTCTAAATTAAAGGCTAAATTATTATTACTGGTGGTAACTAGAGAAATCAAGGTATTCTTGGGGAAAGTTTTAGCATGATCGGTTTTATTAAGAACCGTAATTGTCCCTTTGGCATAGTCGCCCTCGATTTTAGTCCCGGTCGTCGCTGCTCCCGCAGAGGCCGTGGCGTAAATTACAATCTTTTGGGCCGGTAATATTGCCTGGGCGCTGTCAACAGCGGTTGCCGCCTCCGACAAATTTACGACCAAGCTTTTGGCTAAAGAATCAGTCGAAAACTTAAGAGTCACTGTAGCCCTTGGTAAATTTGTTAAAAAGACCCCACTAATAATTACCAATAAAATTCCGGCAACAACAATTGCCCCAAAGATAATCCCAAATTTAGCCGGCCGGAATCGTTTAAAATTAAAAGAACTGATTATCTTTTTAACATCGAATTTAGACTTTAGTAACTCTGGAGCAGCAACCGGTGCCACCACTACCAGCTCTGTCCCGAAAATACCGCCTATTAAAGCCTCGGACTGCGGATCGGTTCCTTTAAATTCCAAACTCTTGCCCAAATCCAGAGCTTCCTTAGTTAATAGCTTTAAATTAATAACATTATCTAAAATTGGCAGTCCGGATTTAACAACAACTTCGATTGTATTATCAGGATTTGCCCGAATTTTTTTTAATAAAGTTATAAAATTATCGTTTTCAGTGGCTGCGAATGTCATAAATTAAGTAGACCAATCGCTATTGCGGGAAGATATTCCGGACCTAAAATATTATCACTAGGAAGACCTAAGTCTGGAGGCATTAAATTTCTAACCTTTAATTCGCCTTTTATGGGTAAATTATGAGACCAAGCGGGATCGGAAATAAACTTCACAACATCCGGTAGCAAACTGCCACCACCGCTAATCAAAATTTCAGATGGTAATAATTTTATCCCTTCGATATCGGAAAGCCCTACTTCCAAACCCTTTAAAAACACCGGAATTAAATCTTTAAGAGACTCCGAAATTAATGCGAGTTGATCTTCGGGTAGCCGTTTTTCCCCGTAGGAAATTTTCTTTAGTTCCGCTTCGTTAATACTGTTACCGAGGCGTTCGGAAATGATTTGACTAAAAAAGCGACCCCCCAGTCCCAAGGTCCGATTGCCTGTAATTCCGCCCCCAAAGATAACCGCAATATCTGTTGTCTCGCCGCCAATGTCCAGTAAAATCGTGTTTAAAGCCCCGGTATAATTCTTTTTTAGCACTGCTCCTAAAGAATATAAAGAACTTCGAAAATTAGACTGACAGCTTGTATAAAAGAGGTAGTTACAGCCAATTCTAAAACCTCACCCTTCATACCAACTAAATTGTCGGCATTAAAATTATCGACTTTAGCCATGAATTTATCGGAATGTAGTAACTTTAACTCAAAATCGCTACCGCAAAGAATGGCGAATTCCTTAGAGGCTTCTATATTGGCCGCTTCTTCAATTTGCCGCCGAGTGCTAGCTAATTCTTTTTCGGAAATAGAATTTTCTGGACTGGGGCGAGTTAAACGCGCTGAAGTGGTTAAACACTGCACCATTTCGCCACTTAAACTAACGTAAACATTTTTAATAGGATATTTAAAAGTTGAAGAAACCTCTTCTAAAGCTTGACGACAGGACTCAAGCACCCCCAGTTCACTAATAATTAAACCACCTCGCACCGCGCCATCCGGCAAACTTTGCTTAGCGTATGATTTGACCTGCGGCTTCCCGTCGACATTTTCAAAAGCCATCACTTTCACGAAATCAGTCCCCACATCAAGAACGAGATACGACGATAAACTTTGTGATTTAGGCAGAAGTTTAGCAAAAAGATCCATTACGGTTAAGTATACAATTATTAATTAAAATTTTTCAGAATTGATTCAATGGAAGTTTTTAGAGTAATAATGTCCTCAGCTGCCACTTTCCACACCTCTTCCCAATCAACATCGTTGTATTCGTGCACTATTCTGTCCCGCATGCCAGCCATTTCTCGCCACGGAATATCCGGATACTTAATTCTAAATGATTCTTCGACTTTCTTCGCTGCCTCACCGATTATCTCAATGTTGCGAACAATCGCATCTTGATAAAGTCCTTTACCTTCGATAAAGTCCTCCTTCTTCGGAGCATCCTGAAAATAAAGCTCAATTGCCTTAATTGCTTCCAAAATATCCTTTAAGTAAGGCAAATAATTTTTACTTTTTCTCATACAAGGTAATTACATCTTGAAGAACGCTGGGGCTAATGTATTTGTTCAAAGATTTTTTAGTTACCAAATCAACCTTTCGATTATTAAAGATATTTTCGGAGAGATCATATTCGATACCGACGTGACGAAGTAGGCTGGGAGTTTCCAAAAACTCCACCAGCAGATCAATATCGCTTTTAGAGTCGGCCTCGCCTCTCGCGAAAGATCCAAAAAGCCCCAAATACGAAATCTGATTCTTCTGACATAGTTTATTTAAATTTTCCTGTTCGTAATGTAATTGCATAGTTAAATTATAGCAATTTTAATCCAGTACAGCTTTGATGCGTCTGACCCCGGCAGAAACCGCTTCTTCTTTAACGATCTTGAAATGACCTAACTCTGAAATATTAGTAACATGCGGTCCAGTACAGGCTTCGACTGAGAAATCGCCGATTTGGTAGACTTTAACCTGGTCGCCATATTTAGTCTCAAACAGTAACGTCGCCCCTAAAGACCGCGCTTCATCTGGGGACATAACACTAAATTTGACCGGTAACGCCTCTTTAATTTTCTGGTTAACGATGTCCTCAACTTTCTGAAGTACCAGAGCTTCGACCTTTTGAGGATAAGAAAAGTCAAAACGCAAGCGTTCCGACGTAATATTACTACCCTTTTGGTTGACATCTTTGCCTAAAACTTGACGTAAAGCTTCGTGCAGAAGGTGAGTGGCGGTGTGATATTTAACTACTTGAACAGATTCGTCAACTAAGCCACTTTTAAACATGCCCGCTGAAGCCGTTCGAGATTGCTCCTGATGGGCTTTTAAATCTTTATTAAAGGATTCTTTATCTAAAACTAAACCTTTCTCCTGGTAAATCTCTTCCGTCACCTCAATTGGAAAGCCATACGACTGATACAAGTCAAACGGTGAAATTTGACCAATTTTACTTAGGCCTAAATTAAGAGTTTTTCCAAAACGATCGCGTTCCTCAAGCACAACTGCCAAGATGTTTTCAACAGTGGTGTTTTTAAAATAATCTGTTGAACCGTAAGTTTCAAAAACAGCTGTCACGACGCTATTATAAACATTGTCAGTGAGGATATCGGAGGTTTTACCACTCATTTTCTGCATTTTTACCATAGCTCGACGCATTAAACGCCTTAAAAAATATCCTTGTAATTTATTGTCGGGACGCACCCCATCGGCAATTAAAAAGACCGCCGCCTTTAGATGGTCAGCAATTATTTGGCAATCACTTTTTATGTCACGTCCGTTACTAGCACCACAAGTTGAAGCAGCAACTGCGGTAATATTTGTAAATAAATCTGACTGAAATACGTCCGGATTATCGTTTACAACCGCAAGCAATCGCTCAAGCCCCCCACCAAAATCAATATTTCTCTGGATTAAAGGTTCAAAACCTCTCTCCGTTTTTTTGTAGGTCATAAAAACACTATTTCCAAATTCTAAAAAGCGACCACAATCACAATTTGGATGACAGTGCTCGCCGTATTTTGGATTATGGGGGACGTTTGGAAACTCAAAGAAAATCTCAGAATCAGGTCCTCCGGGTTCCCCTACTGGCATCTGATCGGGAGTTCCCGAGCGACTCCACCAGTTTTTCTCAACGCCATAAAAATAGATATGATTTTCAGGAATTCCTAAACTTTTCCAAATCGAGGCCGTTTCTTCATCTTTAGGAATTAAATCATTTCCTTCAAACACCGAAACGTACAAACGGTCAACTGGAATCTGAAGTTCATTGGTAAGTAACTCGTATAACCAAGTCAACTGCTCTTTCTTAAAGTAATCTCCAAGTGACCAATTTCCAAGCATTTCAAAAAAAGTGTTGTGGCGGGAATCGCCGACCTCATCAATATCCTGGGTTCTAAAGCATTTTTGAGAGTCTACTAGACGAGTCCCTAAAGGATGATTGTCACCTAAAAGATAAGGTATCATCGGTTGCATCCCAGCACTGGTAAAAAGTGTGGTCGGATCGTTTTCGGGAACTAAAGAAGCCGAGGGAATAATTTTATGTCCCCTAGAAACAAAGAAATCGAGATATTTTTGGCGTAATTCGGAGGAGGTCATGTGGCAATTATATTACAAACCGTATAAAACAGACAGAGACGCATTGTAATGCGTCTCTACAGGTTTATCCGACGTGATTAATTATTGATTAAACAACTTCTTAATCGGCCGCGTTACTTTCTTAATTTCTTTACGGTGATCATCTACAAAATCTTCGACTTGACCGCGAGCTTCTGTGGCTCGGTCTGACACCTCTTCCGCCATATTGGAGAGGCTATCTTCAAATTCCTCTACGTAAGGCTCAGCCGCTTCCGCCACTTCCCGAGCCACCTTACGAGCTTTTTTTTGCAAATGACGACCGGAAACTACTAAGGATTCCCGAGTTTCCTCGCCGCTTGCCGGAGCGAATAAAATCCCCGCCGCCGCCCCCAAGACTGCTCCCAGAAGGACTCCTAACGTAAAACTTTCACCGGAGTGGTGTTCGCACATTTCTACCTCCTTTCTCTTCTCTCAAAATAGATGAGACACTACCGCGTTTATCCATTAGATCTTTAATAAAATTAAATGAAGATAGCCCGGCCGAAAGGGTCCCCAAAACACCGCTGGTGTTAATGACCGGCACGGAAACGGCCTCGGCCATATTATTAGTGGTATCAAGTAGAACGTTAACCTTTTTAATAGTTTCCCGAGCTTCTTTAAGAATTAAAGCAATATAAACACCTACTAACATGAGGTTGAGTGAGAGAAGACCGATAATAATGATAAGCAGTGTATTAGTATCCATGGCAGTAATTAATACTTTAGAGTGAATAAAGGCGACCGTCAACGCCCAAAACTAACCTTCGCTATCGCCTCGACTTAAGACATCGCGGGGCTTGCTGCCATTGGGGGCACTCACTATTCCAGCTGCCTCCAGTTGATCGAGTAACCTCGCAGCCCGGGCGTAACCAATTTTAAAGCGCCGCTGTAAAAGTGAGGAAGAAGCTGTGTCATTTTGTTGAACCATAGATTTGGCCTCCGAAAAAAGCTCATCACGATCGTTGCTTGTAGCACTATCGCCACCCATAGAGGTATCAACCGACAATTTAGGGTTAATAACCTCTTCTTTGTATTCCGGAGTGACATTCGAATTTCGCAGAAACTCGGTTAAGCCGTTAATTTCGGCATCACTAACGTATACTCCCTGAATTCGCTTGGGTTTACTGGCTTCCGGCGGCACATACAACATATCGCCCCGCCCTAGTAGTTTTTCGGCCCCCGGTTGATCAATAATCACTCGCGAATCGATTTGAGAGGTGACGTTAAAGGCCACTCGAGTTGGAATATTGGCTTTAATAAGACCGGTTAAAACGTCTACTGATGGTCGCTGAGTAGCCAGGACCAAATGAATGCCCACCGCTCGGGCCATTTGGGCAAGGCGACAAATGGATTTTTCAATTTCAACCGGCGCCACGTGCATTAAATCAGCGAATTCGTCAACGACGATAACAATGTAAGGTAAAGCTTGGAAGCCAGACAGCTCGTTATAGCCACTAATATTTCTAACTTTAGCACTTTCAAAAAGACGGTAGCGACGCTCCATTTCCGAAACCGCCCATCGCAAGGCTTTTAAAGCGTTATCCGGTTCAGTAATAACCGGGGTGATTAAGTGGGGAATGTCTTCATAGGCTGTAAACTCCACGCGTTTTGGATCTATTAAAATAAATTTGACCTCGCTGGGAGAAGCCCTAAACAAAATTGAGGAAATAAAAGCATTAATTAAAACCGATTTACCGCTACCGGTACTACCGGCGACTAAAATGTGTGGCATACGGGTAATATCCGCCATAATCGCCGTCCCCGCAACATCAAGCCCTAAAGCCACGGTGAGCTTAGATTTGGAATTTTTCATCACCTCCGAAGTTAAAACATTCCGTAAAGTCACTAGTGATGGGGAGAAGTTCGGGACCTCGATGCCAACCAGTGAACGCCCAGGAATAGGCGCTTCGACGCGAACCTGACCGTTGGGAGAGGACAGGGCCATCGCCAAATCATTTTGGAGGCTAACCACTTTAGCAATTTTAGTGCCAATTGGTGATTCCAAAGCGTATTGAGTAACGGCCGGACCGGGATTAACCTCCACCACTTTCGCCCGAATGCCAAAAGAATCAAGCGTGTTTTCGATAATGCCCGCTCGCAACTTGGGATCGCCGTAATCTCCGGCCTTAATCGGCGCGTCAGAAAGTAAAGTTAAAGGCGGGTACTCCCACACATGGTCCGAAAAAGGCATATTAGTAACCGTTTCCTCTTTTAGAGTGACTTTCTCTCCCAGTTCTCGCTTTTTAAAAGGCTCCGCGGTCTTGGGAGTTTCCTCCGTTACCGGCTCCCTGGGGCTATCTATAATTTCAAAATTAGCGCCTTTAATTTTTAGTTCCGAAACCGGCTTTATAATTTCAATATCCGGATCATCGATATCGGCTGCGACCTCTGCTTCTGTTTTTTTAGCCACCGCCGCCTCTTGAAGGGATTTAAACAACCCAATTATTGCCTTAAATAAAACCATAAACAGAGAAGCTATAGCCCGCAATAACCAACTAATAAACTTAAGAGCGTTTTCAATTGAAGCGTTAAAGGAAATAATAAAAGAAATCAGAAAACCGGCCACCGCGATAAAGAGAATACCGAGAGCTGGAATAAACCTGGTTAAACTACTATAAAGCGCTCCCGCCAACACCCCGCCTTTTTCAATAGATATGTATGATCCTAATAGCAAAAACGACACCCAAAAAGTTAGAGCCCCAAATAGCACTCGCAGTTCAATTAGCGGGAGTTTTAGCCGGCGCCACAAAATTAAACCGGTAAAGATAAGTAACACCGGTATAAACCAACTGCCCCAACCAAAGAGATGTTTTATATAATTACTGGGAGCGGAATTGCTGCCGGAATAAAGGAGCAACCCGGTTAACAGGGCAGCTAAAATGAGAAGGACCGAGGCAGTAGAAGTAACACTGCCTTTCTTTAATTTAAATTTAATCGCTCGTTTTCGTCCCCTGGCCACCCTTTAATTGTAGCAGAAAGATTGGAATTACTTGAAGACTTGTTTAGAGGAAGAAATTATTTAACCTTGTATCGAATCCGCTTGCGTTTGGCTTTGGGGTTGTTGGCCGGATTTTTGACGCCGCGCTTCCAACCGAGCCCCTTGGTTAAACGACTTTGACCGCCTTGAAAGAAAGCCGAAATTTTACCGGTACCCTCACGACTATTTTGACCCTTATCACCCCGCCCAGATTTAGAACCCTTGCCGGAGCCATAGCCTTGACCAAGACGCTTGTTTGGTTTATTCCAGCCTTTTAATTGTGGTAAAGAATGTATGGTAATCATGTTCTCTTAGCAATTGTGGCTGACAATAATTTTAAAGCCTTCACTGTAGCGTAAGCGTTATTAATTTTGTTGTTATTACCAAGCATTTTAGCGGAAACATCGTGCACCCCGCCCAAATCCAAAATAATCCGTAAAGCGCCACCGGCAATAAGTCCACTGCCCGCGGGAGCCGGCTTTAAAAGAACAGAAGCCCCACCAAACTTCGTAGCTACCACTCCGGGAATAGTGTTATTACGCAGCGGAATAGTAAATAACGCCCGCTTCGCTTTGGAAACAGCCTTATGAAGAGCTGTTGCGACCTCGGGAGCTTTGCCTAAAGCAACACCAACTTGACCTTTGCGATTTCCAATACACACCAAGACCGCATAACCAACTTTATTTCCACCCTTAATTTTTTTACTGGTCCGATTATTTTGGATAATCTTTTCTTCGTATTCACTTTTTTCCCGTGGTTGATAAGCCATAATTTTAAATTATTAAACCTGCCGCGCGAATGCCATCCGCGAGACGTGCGACCCGACCATGATACAAATAACCGTTACGATCAAAAACACCTGATTTAATTCCCGCCTTAATAGACTTTTCGCCAAAGAGTTTTCCCACTAATTCCGCCCGCTCTGATTTATTCTTTTTTTGCTCCGCGGCCGTTAAATCAAAATCTGAAGCGTAGGCTAAAGTGGCCGCTTTATCATCGTTGATTGCCTGCACGATCATTCGAGTATTAGTGCGACGAACGCTAATTCGAGGACTTTCGGACGAACCCCAAACCTTGGCCCGGACTCGGATCTTGCGTCTTTCTAAATTTGTTCTTTTAGTTACAGCAGCCATAAAATTACTTGCTAGCGCCGGCCTTCCCCGACTTCCCGGCCTTACGACGAATTATCTCACCGGCGTATTTAATTCCTTTACCCTTGTACGGTTCCGGTTTGCGAATCTTTCGAATCTTGGCGGCCGTTTGGCCCACTAAATTCTTGCTGTTACCGCTTAACGTTATTTTAGTGTTAGCCTCCACAACAGCAGTAATGCCCTCGGGAATCTCAAAAAGAACCACGTGTGAATAGCCAGCGGTAACTTCTAAAATTTGACCTTTAACAATCGATTTAAAACCAACCCCGACCATTTCCAAGGATTTAGTCCAACCGGTTGAGACCCCAATGACGGCGTTATTAATTAGAGCCCGAGTGGTACCCCAAGACGGATACAGTAGCTCTTTTTCACAAGTGACGTTGACTTTATCGTCCTGTACGTTAACGTGAATTCCTTGGGGAAAAGAGACCATTTGATCCCCTTTAGACCCATGCACCAAAACTTCACGGTCCTTAACCGTTACGGCAACACCCATTGGTATTACGACCGGTAATTTTCCAATTCTAGACATAATAAATAATTACCAAACTTCAAATAAAACTTCGCCGCCAATTTTTAATTTTCGAGCTTCACGATCAGTTAAGATGCCTTTTGGAGTAGACAAAACAGCCACTCCCATGCCTCCCAGCACCGGATTTAAATCTGCGTAACCTTTGTAAACCCGTAAGCCGGATTTAGAAATCCGTCGAATTCCTGATAATTTACTTGTAGGCATTACATGCAAACTTTTATAGCTAACTTTGCTTTCTTTAAAAACTCTGACCTCTGAAACATAACCAAGTTTTTCGAGCAACTTGGCAATATGCTCATTAAGCTTTGTTAAAGGTAGTTCTACCGCTTTTTGAGTGGCGGCGGCGTTTTTAATTCTAATTATAAAATCGGCAACAGTATCATTAACCATATTATATTTTAGCTACTCCCGGTATCTCGCCTTTAAGCGCAAGTTCTCGAAAACAGATCCTACAAATTCCAAAACGGCGAATAAAACCGTGCCTCCGACCACAAAGCGCACAGCGGTTATACTTGCGAGTCGAAAATTTCGGGGTTTGCTTTTGTTTAATTACCAAACATTTTTTAGCCATAAATATTAAACCTTGCCTTTTATGAAAGGCATTCCCAATGAGGTTAAGAATGACCTGGCCTCATCATCAGTCTTACAATTAGTCCCAATAGTCACTTCCAAACCCTTTATTTTCGTTGCTCTGTTCGGGTCGATCTCCGGAAAAATAGAGTGCTCGGAAATACCCAGTGTATAATTACCGGCCCCATCAAAAGATTTAGGAGAAACGCCTCTAAAATCTCGGACTCGTGGTAACACTACTTGAATTAATTTATCCAAAAAAGCCTTGGCCCTGGGCCCCCGCAAAGTACAAGTTAAACCAATTAATTCTCCCTCTCGTAATTTAAAGTTAGAAATGGCGAGTCTTGATTTACGAGCAAAAGCTTTTTGGCCGCAAATTAACGCCAATTCGTTAGTTGACTCTTCTACAAAAGCCTTATCGTCTTTTACGCGTCCGATTCCCATATTAACGTTTATCTTCGTTATGGAAGCTTTATTCATAATACTTCTCCGCATTTTTTGCAAGCCCTCACTTTTTTACCCTCTACAAATTTAAAGCCGATTCGAGATACTTTGTTGCATTTAGAACAGATAATGGCAACATTACTGGCGTCAATTGGTTTGGCAATCTTAATTCGACCGCCTTCTTTATTCTGTGCGTTTTTCTTAACATGTTGAGTGGCCATATTAACACCTTCGATTAATACTTGGCCGGATTTAGGAAACACCACGCCAACGACACCTTCGTGACCACGATCTTTACCGGATAATACTTTTACTTTATCGTTAATTCTAATTTTCATAGACAATTACCAAACTTCGGGCGCTAAAGAAATAATTTTAGCAAATCCTAAATCACGTAACTCCCGAGCCACCGGCCCAAAAATCCGAGTCCCCAAAGGATTACCATCTTTATCAATGACCACCCCAGCGTTATCGTCAAAACGGACATAAGAGCCGTCACTGCGCCGCACTTCTTTCCGAGTTCGCACAATAACCACTTTTACCATTTCTCGATCTTTAACCGCTCCTGTCGGAACCGCTCCCCGAACGACGCATTTTATCACATCGCCCAAACGAGCGATTCTTTTACCGGTGGGACCGGGAAAAGAAATAGTCATTAAGCTATCGGCTCCGCTATTATCAGCTACCACTAAACGAGTGCGGATTTGAATCATTTTAGAACCTCCGTCACTATAAAATGCTTCCGATGGCTTAAAGGACGACAAGGATTAATAACCACTTTATTACCGATAACGACCTTAATAGCTTCCGGAAGATGGGCTAGAACCCTCTTATGAAACTTGATGCGTTTCCCGTATTTTGGGTCCTTTTTAGGAACGCTGTACTCAACGGTCACCGTCTTCAAAAGTTTAAAACTCACAATTTTTCCAGTTAAGGCTTTTTTATTCATAATTAATTTTCTAATAATTCTTTTTCGGCAATAATTGTTTTCGCTTGAGCGATTGTCCGCCGTAATTTAGACAGCTCACTGGTATTTTTCGATTTATCTAAAATAATATCCATTTTAGTGCGAGCCAGCTTCATTTCCGTCTCCGCGACCATTTTTTTTAATTCGGTAATAGATTGTTTTCTTACTTCTATGGCTTTAATCATAAAATCTCACTGGTTACAAAAACCACTTTAGTAGCAATTGGTAATTTATGGCTGGCCCGAGTTAAAGCTGTTGCCATCGTTTCCCGAGGAAGCCCGCTCATTTCCAGGACCAATTTTCCGGGAGTAATGACGGCCGCGTAGTGATCAACTGCTCCCTTACCACTACCCATCCGCACCCCAATGGCTTTTTTAGTAATTGGTTTATCCGGAAAGATTCGGATCCAAAGCCGGCCACCTCTTTTAGTAAAGTGGGTAACCGCTTTACGGGCCGATTCAATTTGACGGGAAGTTAAGACACCGTAATCAAGCGCCTTTAGGCCCGCCTCACCAAAAGAAATAGTCGTGCCCCGAGAGCCGTAAGTATCGGCTTTACGATCCATTTGCCGTCGGAATTTTTGACGTTTGGGTAGCATTATACCAGGCATAGTTAAATTTTAGGCTCCTTATAAATCCAGACTTTAATTCCCACTGTTCCAAAATATTTAAGGTTAGCCGTCGCTCCGGAGTAATCAATTGGCGCACGCAGTGTTTGCAAGGGCACTTTACCTTTGAATAAGCTCATTTGACGAGCAATTTTGGCGCCACCAATCCGACCTTTAGCCACAATTTTAATTCCTTGCGCGCCATGATCCATGGCCCGTTCTGCGGCCATATTTATGACGCGTTTAGTGGTCATTCGTCGCTCCAGTTGCCGGGCAATATCGGAAGCAACAATAGCGGCCGTGGATTCAGGATTTTTAACCTCTTCCACGGTTAAGGAGATTTTTGATTTGCTAATAGCCTCTAAATCTTTTTTAATTAAGTCGGCCCCGCTACCACTCCGGCCAATTACCACTCCGGGCCGAGAGACTCGAACAGTGGCCTTAGCAATCCCCACACTGCGCTCGATCTCAACACCCGCCAGACCGGCGTTAATTAATTTTTCGGCTAAATATTTGCGTATTTTTTGGTCTTCTAAAAGATTAGCAATAAAATCACGGCCTGGAACACCAAACCAACGAGCACTCCAGCTTTTATTAACACCCACTCGAAAGCCAATAGGATTAACTTTTTGACCCATTATTTAGCCTCCTTTTTGGTTGTTGAAACCTCGGTGACGGACACAGTGATATGAGAAGTTGGCTTGTGAATGGTATTCATTCGACCGCGCGAAGCGGCTTTGGCTCGTTTCATCGGAGTCCCTTGATCAACCAAAACTTTAGCAATTTTAAGATTTTCCAATTTAACGCCACTATCTTTTGCCGAAGCGACGGCGCTATTTAGAGTCTTAAGGAGAAGGAAAGCGCCCTTGCGAGGGCTAAAAGTCAGAATCCGTTTGGCTTCAATAACACTTTTACCAAGCATTAAATCCGCCATTAAGCGAACTTTCTTTTGCCCTGTACGACGATCATTTAATTTTGAGGTAAAAGTGGCATTCATAATTATCATTTCTTAGCCGGTGTTTTAGGAGCGGCCGTAACTGGTGCCCCGGCGGTAGTTGGCTTTTCTACACCCTTTTTACTGTGACCTCTAAAAGTTCGGGTTAATGAGAATTCACCTAATTTATGGCCCACCATCGCTTCTGTAACGAAGACCGGAACGTGAGTTCGACCATTGTGAACCCCAAAAGTAAGGCTTACCATTTCCGGAGAAATAGAAGAACGACGGCTCCAAGTTTTAATAACCGCCTTATTACCTTCGTTTTTAGCTTTTATAACTTTGGCCTGTAACTTCTCATCGACGTACGGGCCTTTGGCTGCAGATCTTGACATAATTAATCAATTCTCCGATCTTTAATAATAAAACGGCTGGTTTGCTTACGAACTCGAGTTTTCTTGCCTAAAGCCGGCTTACCCCACGGCGTTTTCGGACCAGGCATTCCAATACCACTGCGGCCCTCACCACCACCATGCGGGTGAGAATTAGGATGCTGAGCGACACCGCGGACTGTTGGGCGAATGCCTAAATGGCGACTGCGACCGGCTTTACCTAAAGTCCGATTCTTGTGATCGGCATTGCCAACTGTTCCAATCGTGGCGCTGCACTTTCCATTAACCTGGCGAACCTCACCACTCGGTAATTTAATGTTAACCATACCATTATCGGCTGACATTAAAATTGCGGAGGTGCCTGCCCCCCGCACCATAATGCCGCCTTTTCCCGGCACTAACTCAATATTATGAATCAAGGTACCTAAGGGAATATTTAATAAAGGTAGGAAGTTACCAACGGTGGCCGGAGCCGTGGGACCGTTTTGAACAAACGAGTCAACTTTTAACCCCTGCGGGGCTATAATATAACGTTTTTCGCCGTCTTTGTAAACAACTAAAGCAATATTTGCGCTGCGGCCGGGATCGTATTCGATCGTAGCCACTCGGGCAGGCACTTCTAGCTTTTCGCGTTTAAAATCAACCATTCGCAACATCTTCTTGGCGCCTCGTTCTTTGTGACGAGTGCTAACGCGGCCACCAGACCGACCAGGCACTCCGGTATATGGCATTAACAGTGATTTTTCGCCGCCTTTTTTGACGGTAATTTCATCATCTACGGCTTTAACGTAGAAGCGACGGGATGAAGTGGTGGGTTTACTGTATTTAAGTGACATATATTAACTACTCTTCTTATTAATAAAATCCAATTTCTGGCCGGTTTTTAAAGTCACAATCGCTTTTTTTAAAGCCTGAGTCTTATATTGAACTCGAGATTTTTGAATGGAACGTTTAATTTTTCGAGAAATTATCAAAGTTTGAATCGAAACCACGTCAACATCTAAAATCTTTTTTAAAGATTCTCTAATTTCATTTTTAGTAGCTAATTTATTTACTAAAAAAGTATATTGTGGTGAGCTTGTCGAACCAGCAGCGACAGTTTTTTCGGAAATTAAAGGTTTTATAATTACTTTAGTTAAATTCATATTAATTTAAAAACTTCTTGGCGGCAGCCGTACTTAAGATAATCCAAGGTGACGAGATAATATCATAAGCATTAAAAGATTCTAGGGCTTTCATATTAATATCGGCTAAATTACGAGAACTCTTAGCTAATGTATCTTCTGTTTTCGCCGAAATAACCAGGGTAAAAGGTGATTTGGCAACGATTTTACCAAAAGTGGTTGATATTTTACGGCTACCAATTTTAGCCGGGAGGCCGGCGATTACCGCTACTTTACTCGAGTTAATCTTATCACTTAGAGCCATCTTAAAGGCTGCGGTTCGCATTTTATCAGGAATTGTGGCATTGTAATCGTGAGCGACCGGCCCGTGAGCTACCCCACCATGACGCCAAATAGGCGATCTGGTTGATCCGGCCCGCGCCCGCCCGGTGTGCTTTTGTTTCCACGGTTTCTTGCCACCACCGGAAACGTCACCGCGGGTTTTAGCGTTGGCATTTCCCTGACGCTGATTAGTTTGATAAACCCGAATTACTTGCGACAATAAATCCTGGTTTACCACTTCCGGTAAAGCAACGCTGACAGTATAATCAGCCATTTTTTCGCCGTCGATATTAAATTGAGGTACTGTAAGTATGTTTCCCATAATTAGTTCTTCCCAATCTCCAAGATTACAGGGCCGTTATAAGCCCCCGGCACCGGACAAGCCACCAATAAAGTTTTGGCGATTTTATCTTTCTTTAGAATTTCAATGCCGGTTAAAGTTACCCTATCGTTACCCATTCGGCCGGCACGGCGTTTACCTTTGTAAACGCGACCGGGAGTAGTGGTTTGGCCACTGCTGCCGGGATGGCGTTCGCGATCGCTCTGACCGTGTGTCGCCGGCCCACCGTTAAAATGATAGCGTTTAACAACTCCGGCAAAGCCCTTACCTTTAGAAATACCGCTTAAACGAGTAATTTCTGTAACCTCATCTAAAATATCCGGAAAATCAGCTAACTTAACGTAAGTGCCGATCCGAACTTTTCCGGTATCCTCAAAAATTTGAGTCATATTAAGTTTTGTGCCGGTTAAAATCAAGATCGCCATATTTTAAAATTTAATCCGCCATTTGGCGGACTTAAATCTCCTAAGACGCGCTATTAAGTATCAAGTATAAAGTCTAATTATTAATAATCCCGTTAATTTAGACCTTATACTTAATATTAATATCATCTAGTTGATTAAAGTCACATCTTCAGTTCAATCCCCACCCCGGCCGGGAGATTCAAATGAGATAACTGATCGATTGTTTGAGCAGTCGGTTCTAAAATATCAATAAGTCTGCGGTGCGTTCTAATTTCAAAATGGTCACCGCTTCTTTTGTCGATGTGTGGGCCTTTAATAACGGTAAAGTGTTCCCGATCGGTTGGTAGAGGCACGGGACCAACTACTTTAGCGCCGGTCCGAATCGCCGTATCTACAATCTTTTCCGCACTCTGATCAATGATGCGGTTATCATAAGAACTTAATTTTACTCGAATCCGTCCTTTTGTGGCCATAGTCTTTAGTACCAAATCCTCCCGATTATCGGGAGGACAGGTCGATCTAATTCTTTAAATTAACTAATAATCTTAGTAACTACACCGGAACCGACAGTCTTGCTACCTTCACGAATGGCAAAACGGAGACCATCTTCAACAGCGACCGGAGTAATTAACTTCACGTGCATCTTAGCATTATCACCAGGCATTACCATTTCAACTCCGATTGGTAATGTAATTTCTCCGGTAACATCTGTCGTTCTCATGTAAAACTGAGGACGGTAACCCGAGAAAAACGGTGAATGACGGCCACCCTCATCCTTGGTAAGAATATAAACCTCAGAATCAAATTCTGAAGCCGGTTTAATGGATCCGGGTTTAGCCAGAACTTGGCCGCGTTCGATACCTTCGCGCTCCACTCCCCGCAGAAGAATTCCAACGTTATCGCCAGCTTGGGCTTCCTGCATTGATTTGTGGAACATTTCAATTCCGGTAATGACGGTCTTAACGGTGGGACGAATACCCACGATTTCGGCATCATCGTTAAGATCAATCTTGCCTCGCTCAATACGACCGGTAGCCACAGTACCCCGACCGGCAATCGAGAAGATATCTTCGACCGGCATTAAGAACGGTTTTTCTAAATCCCTGGTCGGCGTTGGAATATAGCTATCGACGGCATCTAATAGCTCGGCAATGGCTTTTTGAGCCTCGAGATCTCCCTCCAAAGCCTTTAAAGCGCTACCACGGATGATTGGAGTATTAGCACCATCATAGCCCTGCTTAGTTAACAGTTCCCTAACTTCCATTTCGACCAAGTCTAAAAGTTCAGCGTCCTTGACCATGTCGGTCTTGTTCATAAAAACAACCATGGAAGGAACGTTTACCTGACGCGCGAGCAGTATATGCTCTTTGGTTTGTAACATTGGACCATCGGGTGCTGAGACAACGAGAATTGCTCCATCCATTTGAGCGGCCCCGATAATCATGTTTTTAATGAAATCGGCGTGTCCTGGACAGTCAACGTGGGCGTAATGCCGCTTGTCGGTTTCGTATTCCACGTGAGCGATGTTAATAGTAATACCGCGAGCTTTTTCCTCGGGAGCGCTATCAATTTTATCGTAGGCTTTAAACTCAGCCTGACCTTTACCGGACAGGTATTTGGTAATAGCGGCGGTAAGAGTCGTCTTACCGTGATCAACGTGACCGATGGTGCCTACATTTACGTGAGGCTTATTCCGAACGAATTCGGGCATAACTTTCCTTTCGATCGTTTGGAAATTTTAAGGCGCGTCAAAGCCTAAAATCTACAGTCGATCTATCTTAGAGATTTAAAAAAAGCGGCGTAAAATCCAATATTATTCGGTCAAAATTCTTGATCGAACACTACTGATTTTTAACTAAGCGACGTGATAGGCCGCTCCATTCTACCTCTTCTCAACAGTCAATGCAATACTATCCGGAACTTCGGCGTAATGACTAGGCTCCAAAGTAAAAGAGGCTCGACCTTGAGTCATGCTCCGCAGCTCAGTAGCATAACCAAACATGGAGGACATTGGCACTTTAGCTTGAATGGCCTTGGCATTACCACGAGCTTCGGTGCCTTCGATTTGACCGCGACGCGAGGAAATATCACCAATAACGTCTCCCAGAAATTCTTCCGGAGTCACCACGTCTAAATTCATAATTGGTTCCAAGAGGACCGGATTGGCTTTTTTACAGCCATCACGAAAAGCTTCGATAGCGGCAATTTTGAAAGCCATTTCGGAAGAGTCGACTTCGTGAAAAGACCCATCATATAGAGCAACGCCGACATCGACGATCGGGTAACCGGCCATAACTCCGCGATCAAGAGCTTCTTTAACTCCTTTTTGCACCGCCGGAATAAATTCTCTGGGAATGGAGCCGCCCACCACTTCATCTTTAAATTCAAAGCCTTCGCCGCGAGCCCGAGGGTATAAACGAATCCAGACGTGACCATATTGACCGTGGCCCCCGGATTGCCGAATATACTTACCTTCTTGTTCGGCCTCGGCTCTAATAGTTTCTCGATAGGCCACCATTGGCTTCCCAACACTAGCGTCCACTTTAAATTCACGCTTCATGCGATCCACTAAAATTTCTAAATGAAGTTCGCCCATTCCGGAAATAAGGGTTTGACCAGTTTCGGAGTCGGTGCGAATCTTAAACGTTGGGTCTTCTTCTGCCAGATGATGCAGGGCCATACCCATTTTTTCCTGATCGGCTTTGGTTTTGGGCTCAATGGCCACGGAGATGACCGGATCCGGAAATTTAATAGTGTCTAGCACCATGGGATTTTTAGGATCACACAGCGTCTCACCGGTAAAAGTATTTTTTAACCCCACGGCCGCTCCAATTTCTCCGGCTCCGAGTTCCTTAATTTCTTCACGATGATTGGCATGCATTAATAAAAGACGAGACAACCGTTCGTCCTCATTTTTATTACTATTATAAATGTAAGATCCAGCTTGAACCTTACCACTATAGATTCTAAAATAGGTTAAACGACCGACAAAAGGATCAGTTTGAATCTTAAAGGCTAAGGCCATAAAAGGGCCATTTTCATCGGCAATTAGAGGAACGGTAGTCCCATCTTCTTTTGTGGCAATAACGGCCGGACGGTCGAGCGGTGACGGTAAATAGTCAAGAACCGCGTCCAACATTAATTGGACCCCTTTATTTTTAAGAGCGCTACCACAAAGCACCGGCTTTAAAACCGAGCTAATGGTAGCTTTTCGCAGGGCCACTTTGAGTTCCGGAATGGTAATTTCAGTACCGGCAAAAAACTTGTTAAGTAGTGTGTCGTCAGTTTCAGCAATGGCTTCGACCAGTTGAGCCCGATATTCTTTGGCTTCGGCTGCAAATTCTTCGGGAATTTCGGCTTCAATGATAGTTTCCCCTAAATCACCCTCAAAGGTGATCGCTTTCATTTTTATTAAATCAATAATGCCCCGAAAGTTATCCTCCAGGCCCATTGGAATTTGAAGAACCGCCACTTTAGCTCCCAGACGATCAACAATACTGGCGACATCGAATTTAAAATTAGCCCCCATCCGATCCAATTTATTGATAAAACAAAGTCGAGGTACATTAAAGCCATCGGCTTGACGCCAGACCGTTTCGCTTTGCGGTTCGACACCGGAAACGCCATCGAAGAGGACAACGCCGCCATCAAGAACGCGTAAAGAACGTTGCACTTCAGCGGTGAAATCGACGTGGCCAGGGGTATCAATGATGTTGATGCGATAATCTTTCCAAAAACAAGTGGTAGCGGCGGAGGTGATAGTGATGCCCCGTTCGCGCTCCTGATCCATCCAATCCATCTGAGTATCGCCATAGTGTACTTCGCCGATTTTGTGAGTTTTACCGGTGTAATAAAGAACTCGCTCAGTAGTCGTGGTTTTACCGGCATCAATATGAGCGATAATGCCGATGTTGCGAACGTGATCAAGTGGGTATTCTTTTGTGTTTTGATTTATCTCGGCCATATGTCAGTACGGGGAGTTATAGCAAAAGAGACTAGTGGCTGTCAATGGTTGGGGTGTAAAAATTGTGTTTAAACTTTGTAAGTGCTATATTTCCGCCATTCGATGCGAAATCGAAAAACAAAGGAAGATAACGAAGGAGATTAGAAAATGTCAGCGATAGTAGTTAACGTGGGAGATCTGTTTTATTTAACAAAAACCTCTCACAAACATCTGGATGGCAGTTATACTCCCGGCATATTGGTACAACTAGGAATAATGTGGTTCCAGCAAAAAAACAGCAGTAAATCGCAGGAAGTAAAAAGAGCTGTTGATTATATTAAACCTGGGATCGTTGAGGTAGCTAGGTATGAGATCCATTCGGCAGCGGCGGCTCGTAAACTCAACTGCACGCTTGATCAATTTGTGAAAGCCTGGCCTAGTGTCATTAACCGAATAACTGAAATCGAGTTACCAGGAGTAACTATGACGCTAAGATGCAACCCTAAATACCCACATGCCTCTTTTAGTTTTGGATTTCTGGGATTCATGGCTCAATTAGGGTTGAATGAATTGAGAGAATTGTCACAGCAACTCATTGAAACTTTCAATCTTGATCCAAACGAGACGTGTCTGTAAAAAACTAAGTAGGGTTTCGTAGCAAGCCTGTTTGAATAAACACCAAACAGGCTTCTTTATTTTAGAATTTAAAGTGGGCGAAGGCTTTGTTGGCTTCAGCCATCCGGTGGACGTCATCGCGCTTTTTAATGGCAGCACCAGTGTTGTTTAAAGCATCTTTAATTTCTAAGAAAAACTTTTCCTCAAACGGTTTACCTTTACGGGCCCGAGCGGCAGTGACCATCCAACGCAGAGCTAAAGCCTCACTGCGCTCATGCTTTAATGGCATAGGCACTTGATAATTAGCTCCACCAACCCGCCGGCTACGCACTTCCATTTTTGGCATCACTAATTTAACAGCCTGCTCAAATTGCGTGGCCGCTTCCTTTGTGTCTGGCGACAAACGAGCAAGTGCCGCGTAGATTAAGCGTTTGGCAGTGGCTTTTTCCCCACCCCGCATCACGAGTGACAGTAAACGAGTCACTACCCGCGATTTATAAACGGAGTCGAGTTCTTTAGGTTTTTTGTTAATAATTCCTGAACGTGACATAATATTATTTAACCTTCGGCCGTTTGGTGCCGTAATTACTGCGTTCTCGCTTTCGGCCTTCCACTCCCGCTAAATCGTAATGCCCTCGAATAATAGTAAAGCGCACTCCCGGTAGATCTTTGACGCGGCCACCGCGCACCAGGACCACTGAGTGTTCCTGCAGATTATGGCCTTCCCCAGGGATATAAGCGGTAACTTCTTTATTGTTAGAGAGACGTACCCTGGCCACTTTTCGTAAAGCCGAATTTGGCTTTTTAGGGGTCATGGTTTTAACAGCCAAACACACCCCTCTTTTGAACGGGGCCGGAGCCACTTTTAAATGGCGGGTCCGGGAGTTATAGACCTCTTTTAAGGCCTTAACTTTGGAGCGTTTTTTAATGGTAACTCGGCCCTTGCGGACCAATTGGTTAATTGTTGGCATATTTCTTTTTTAAATTGGCCGTTTGCTCGGTCGGGATTAGACGCCCAATGATAACGTTCTCCTTAAGACCTAGGAGCCTGTCGACTTTACCAGAGGACGCGGCTTCTGTCAAAACAGTGGTCGTGGTCATGAAGGACGCCGCTGATAAGAAACTAGCGGTTTCTAAAGCCGACTTGGTAATCCCCAGGATTATGATACGACCCACAGCCGGTTCCCCACCGGAAGCGAGGACTCGATTATTGGTGGCTTCGAAGTCGGAGCGATTGGTAATTTCATCGATCAAAAGATCGGTATCACCAATAGTTTCGATTTGGACTTTATTAAACATCTGTCTGGCAATTACTTCTACATGCTTGTCATTAAGGAGTACCCCTTGAGAAGCGTAGACTCGTTGAATTTCATTAATAATGTAAGTCTCTGTTTGGGCCACCCCCACGACAGAAAGCAATTCCCGTAAATCTAAATGACCGGCTGTTAATGGCGTGCCTGGTAGAACCTGGACCCCAGCCTTAACTATGATCTCCGTCGTCTGGGCCACACTGTAGGTGACGTCAAGCTCTTTTTTATCAACCGGATGAACGATTATTTGACGAACTTCGCCATCCTCAACCAGTTCCACATTACCGGCAATCTCGCTCATTACGGCTAATTGTTTAGGAATTCGGGCCTCAAAGACCTCATCAATCCGCGGAATGCCTTGAGTAATATCCTTAACTCCGACTAGTCCTCCGGTATGGAAGGTTCTTAAAGTGAGCTGGGTACCCGGTTCGCCAATAGCTTGAGCGGCAATCACCCCGACAGCAGAGCCTTCGTGAACTAAATTACCGGTTAACAAATCAGTGCCGTAACATTTCGTGCAAACACCAAAATGAGTCTTGCAAGTTAGCGGTGACCGAACGATCACGGAATCGATTTTGGAAGCCGAAATTATCTCCGCTAAATCAACGGTCACTAACGTATTAGCCCGAGCCAGCACCTTGTGGCCCTCGGTAACGTCATTTAATAAATAACGACCCACCAGTCGATCCCCAAAAGAGGCGATAAAAGTTTCATCGTCGCGATTGACGGCGCGGCCATCGGTAGTTCCACAATCGTCTTCGCGAATAATCGCGTCCTGAGCCACATCCACTAAACGACGAGTTAAGTAACCGGCATCAGCGGTTAATAAAGCCTTATCGGTAAGCACTTTACGAGTCCCTCGGGATGAGGAGAAGTATTCGGTGGTCGATAAACCTTCGACGTAGTTAGATAGGACCGGCATTTCTACGATTTCCCCGGTTGGCGTGGTCACTAAACCAAGCATGCCGGAAATTTGCTTTAATTGTGACTTAGTACCCTTAACGCCACCGCTGCCAATCATAGTTTTAGCGACAGAATCAGCTGGTAGATTATCCCAAGCCAGTTTTTCAATATCATTCGAAACCGACTTCCAAATTTCGATCGCCAAACGAGTCTTTTCCGATGGAGTAATTAAACCGCGGTGATAGTTGCGATCAATTTCAGAAACTTTTTCAATCGCTGCGTTTAGTAACACCGTTTTCCCGGCCGGAATACTAAAGTCCGAGATAGCCAAGGAATACCCTGAAATAGTGCAGTATTTAAAGCCTAAACTCTTAAAAACATCGATAACGGCCACTGTCTCTTCTCGACCCAATTTAGCCAAAACTTCTTGAACTAAATTATCCGAGTTCTTACGATCAAAAGTTTGATTTCTAAATCCTAAAGACACCGGTAAGTTTTGATTAAAAATAATCCGACCGACCGTGGACTCAATAGTTTCGCCATTGATGCGCAGGTTTACTCGTTGACGAAGAGCGATGACACCACAAGCTTCGGCACTTAGAGCTTCCGTCGGTGTTAGAACGGATTTGTAGACAGGAAGCAATGTATCGGTGCTAGTTAAGTAATAAATTCCAAAAATCATTTCTCGGCCCGGGCCGTGCATAATTTCACCGGAACTAGGGCGTAGAATATTCAAAGGAGCAAGCATTATATCTTTGGTTTCGGCGATGGCGGCATCGGAAAGAGGCACGTGAACGGCCATTTGATCACCATCAAAGTCGGCATTAAAGCCCGGGCAAACGCAAGGATGCAATTGAATGGCGTTACCGGAAACTAATTTCGGATAAAAAGCTTGAATACCCAGACGCCATAAAGTAGGAGCGCGGTTAAGCATTACCGGATAATTAATGGTAATTTCTTCCAAAATATCCCATACGGCGGCGTCTCTGGTTTCCAAAAACATCTTGGCGCTTTTAATATTTGGAGCCAGTCCTCGCAATAATATTTCACGTAGCACGAACGGTTTAAAAAGCTCCAAAGCCATCTCTTTGGGAAGTCCGCACTCGTTGAATTTTAATTCTGGACCGACAACAATGACTGAGCGACCGGAATAATCGACCCGCTTGCCTAGAAGATTAAGGCGAAACCTGCCCTGCTTGCCTTTTAACATATCTGATAGCGAACGCTCTTCCTTGTTGCCCTTACGAGGGGCGCTACGACGTTGTTGACGAGGTGAGTCAAGCAAAGAATCGACTGCTTCTTGTAGCATTCGCTTTTCGTTACGAACGATAATTTCCGGGGCCCCTAAATCTAAAAGTCTTTTTAGACGATTGTTGCGGTTAATAACGCGACGATACAAATCATTTAAGTCAGACGTAGCAAAGCGACCGCCTTCAAGCTGCACCATAGGCCGCAAATCAGGCGGAATCACCGGGAGCATGCTCATAATCATCCACGTAGGATTGATCTTTGCGCGGCGCATTCCTTCAACCACCCGTAAGCGCTTAGTTAAGCGGACCAGTCGCTGCCCGTTGGCCTTTTCAATTTTAGAGCGTAAATCACGAGCAATTTCGGTAAGATCAAGCTTTTCAAGAACCCCAAGAATGGCCTCGGCTCCGGTTTTGATGACCGCGAACTGATCGGCAAAATCGGCTAATCTGGCATACTCACTATCACTTAAGGTCGCTAAATAAGTTAAATCCTCTAAACTACCTTCGAGTTTTTTAAACTCAATTTTCTTCCTTTGACGCCAGTGTTTCTCGTAAGTTAGCCGCTTGCTTCTTGGCCTTGAGATTTAATTCACTAGCAACGAGCTCTTTTTGAGCTTTGTCTTTAATTTCAATCTTTTTGGCTTCGCTTTCGGCGATCGCTAGAATTTCTTCGGATTGCTTTTCGACTTCTTTACGCAGTTCATCTTTTTTCTTCAGCAGTTCTTTCTCTAAATTAGAGATTACTTGAGCCTTTTTATCGCCATCGACTTCCACGACTAGAAATGAAGAGAAATAAACGACAGATTCTAAACTGCGTGGCGAAACCTCAAGCAAGGTGGCCATTTTAGAAGGAATATTTCGGAAAAACCACACATGGGCAACAGGTGCTGCTAATTTAATATGACCCATCCGCTCCCGGCGAACTCTTTTTTGAGTTACCTCCACGCCGCATTTTTCACAAATTACGCCCTTAAAACGAATTCGCTTGTACTTACCGCAATAACACTCGTAATCTTTAGTGGGGCCAAAGATTACCTCACAAAAGAGACCGGCTTTTTCGGGCCTAAAAGTTCGGTAATTAATAGTTTCCGGTTTGGTAACCTCGCCGCGAGACCAGGATAAAATATCCTCCGGTGACGCCAGACTGATTTTTAGAGCATCGAAACTTGTAAGGGCGCCAATTTGATTCATAATTATGTTTCCGCCACGGCCAATAATTCGGCTTCAGGAATGTCCAATATTTTATCAACCACCGGAGTCGCGACCGGCGTTTCCTCGGAAATTACCGGCTCCGCCACGATCACTTCTCGAGGAGTAGTAACCACCGTTTCCAGTTTTAGTCCCAAACCATTTAGCTCTCGGACCAATAATTTGAAGGATTCGGGAACAGCCGATTCCGGCAAAGTTTGGTTTTGCAAAATAGCCCGGTAAGCTTTAGTGCGGCCAATTAAATCGTCGGATTTGATAGTTAGCATTTCTTGCAAAGTATGAGCTGCTCCATAGGCTTCCAAGGCCCAAACTTCCATTTCTCCAAAGCGCTGACCACCAAATTGAGCCTTGCCTCCTAGTGGCTGCTGCGTGATTAAGGAATACGGCCCGGTACTGCGAGCATGCATTTTATCTTCAGCGATGTGAATTAATTTAAAGATATAAGCACTGCCAACCACACTTTCGTGATCAAAAAATTCTCCGGTTTGGCCATCAATCAATAGCTGCTTACCGGAAACCGGCAATCCCGCTTCTTTTAATTCCAACGCTAAAGTTTCCATCGACACGTGCTTAAACGAAGGCACTTCATAATTCTTATGTAAAGCCACCCCACAAGCCCCTAAGTGAGCCTCATATAACTGACCAAGATTCATTCGAGAGAACATGGACGCCGGAGATAAGATGATATCAATTGGCTCGCCACTGGCCGTATAAGGCATGTCCTCAGCTCTCACGATTTTAGCGATCACACCTTTGTTTCCGTGACGCCCGGCTAGTTTGTCACCAACCGAAATCTTGCGCTCCTGAGCTACAAAAACTTTAATCTCTTTAATCACTCCGGTTGAAAGTTCATCATTTTCAGCCTTTGTAAGAACTTTAACGCCAATCACCGTTCCCTGCTCACCATGAGGCATGCGCAAAGAATTGTCGCGGACTTCCTCGGCTTTTTCACCGAAAATAGCCCGCAGTAGTCGCTCTTCGGCGGAGAGTTCTAATTCCCCTTTGGGAGCGATTTTTCCGACCAAAATGTCGCCGGCCTTTACCTTGGCCCCAATTATAACAATGCCATTTTCATCTAAATTTCGTAATGATTCTTCAGAGGCGTTAGGAATATCAGCAGTGACTTCTTCATTCCCCAGTTTAGTTTCCAAAACCTGCACCGTATGATCGGTAATGTGCACCGAGGTTAAAACGTCTTCAATGACTAAGCGGCTGGAAATAATCACTGCGTCTTCGTAACCATAACCATGCCAATACATGTAAGCAATTTTAAGGTTGGTTCCTAAAGCCAATTCTCCATTTTCGGAAGCGGGCCCTTCAGCGAGAACGGAGCCTACTTTGACCTTATCGCCAACGTTGACAGCTACTCGTTGGTTATAGCAGGTCTTCATGTTGGACTGCACGAATTTCTTCAAGAAATATATTTTCTTCTTATTACTGTCTTTCCCGGTAACGACGACGGTTTCGCCGGTAATTTCGGTAACAACACCGGCTTCAGAGGCCGTAAGCAGAATTCCGGAATTATCGGAAGTTACCTTTTCCATACCGGTTCCCACAATTGGCGCTTGTGGCCGGACTAACGGCACCGCTTGGGAAGCCTGTTGAGTACCCACTAGTGCCCTGGCAATATAGTCATTGGCAAGGAATGGAATCAAGGACGTGGTTAAGCCAACTGTTTGTTCAGCAATAACGTCGATGTAGGATGCTAATTTAGGATCTCCAAGAACAAATTCCGATCCTTTTCGAAGCGGCACTTTAACACTGGTGATGTAACCTTTAGAATCGATAGAAACCGAAGTATCAGTAGTATAAAATTTATCTTCTTCGTAAGCCGCTAAAAATTCCACTTCTTCGGTCACTCGCACTCGACCGTCAGTTTCGTGTTTCAATTTTCGATATGGAGTTTCCACAAAACCATATTCGTTAACTCGAGCATGCAAAGCCAAGTAAGTGATAAGTCCAATGGAAGAGCCTTCTGGAGTCCGGGTAGGGCAAATGCGACCATAATGGCTGTAATGAGCATCACGAACGCTAAAAGAAGCCCGTTCGCGAGTTAAACCGCCGGGACCAAGAACTGACAAACGACGAAGGTGATCAAGGCCGGCCAAAGGATTGGTCTGCTCTTGAAATTGTGAGAGTTGACCGGAAGCAAAGAAAGCATGCAAGCGGGCAGCGACGGGACGGGGTGAGACTAGGACGGCCGGATCACACAGTTCTTCGCGGGGCTGCAGGGCAATTCGCTCCTTAATATTACGTTCCATCTGCAAAAAGCCGACGCGGGCCTGTAACTGTAGCAATTCTCCGACGCTTCTGATCCGACGGTTGGCTAAACTATCAGTGTCATCCACAAATTTAGAGCCGTTATTCATTTCGATCACTCGACCGACTATTTTTACTAAGTCGGTGATGGTTAAGAGGCGATGTTCGGGGTCATTAGGCGTGTCAATCCCCATTTTTTGGTTTAAACGAAAACGACCCACTTTTCCTAAAGAGTAACGTCTGGGATTGAAGAACATTGCTTCAACTAGAGATTTAGCGTTTTCGATTACTAACGGCTCCCCGGGACGCATCTTTCGATAAAATTCCAATAAAGCTTCGTTGTAAGAAGTGGCTACGTCTTTCTCTAAAGTTTTTTCGATGTAAGAAAGTTCGTTGTTAGTATCTATGTCTTTAAAAGCGACCCGAATTTTATCGTTGCTTTCCAAACCAAAGAGACGTAATAAAGTAGTGATTGTTAGTTTACGACGACGATCAATCTTAACGGACAGAACACCGCTTTTAGAGGTTTCTATTTCAAGCCAAGCCCCGTTTTTCGGGAGAATTTTAGCTCCGGCTAAACGCGCCCCGGTAGCTTTATCGTATTCATCACTAAATAAAACGCCTTCGGAACGAGCTAACTGATTAATAACCGCTCGTTCCACCCCATTAATAACGAAGGTACCCTGCTCCGTCATGAGGGGAATATCACCCATGTAAATTTCCTGCTTCCGGTTTTTGCCGGTGTTGGCATCGGTTAGTTTTACGGTGAGATACCAAGGAGCATCAAAAGTAATATCGTATTTTAAGGAATCGGCAATAGTGGAATTTGGTTTATCGATCCTGGGACTTTCAAAAGACACTTCCCAGTTGCGCCCGGTGTTATCTTTGATAGGATTAACTTCATCTAAGATTTCGGAGATGCCATTTTTTTTGAAGAAATCAAAAGAATCGCGCTGAATGCTACTAAGATTAGGCAGGGGTAGGATTTCTCGGGTTTGTTCACCAAAAGTTTGCCTCATAAGTTTAGGAACGAAACATGGCGGTACTACTACTGCCTATCAAATCTAATCGGCTATCTAACTAATTGCGTTAATATTGGAAACCATCACCTAAGTTAGTTACTTTTACCACAAATGAGAATTTTGTCAACTGTCAGTTTTAGTCTCGTCAAACTAACCAAATAAAAAACCCCGACTTTCATCGAGGTCAGTTAGTCCAGCTAGACCGCCTTTCGATGACCTTTCCCCTACCGAGAGATTTGTCGCTGGTAACTTGTTATAGCGGTATAATAAAATAGAAACCGTGGGAAACACAAACTCCCCCAATTTCTTGGAGGAGTTAATGTTTAATCTACTTCAAATTAGTAACTTCGGGGAGGACGATTTTGCATCCTCTGCTTGTTACAATTTGAGCGCCTCGCGAGAATTGGTAGCGAGGCGAAGCCGAGCGTTAAAAATTAATATAGAAAAAACAAAGATTCCCCGGTTTTACCCGAGGAATCAGTGTTTAATTCACCTTCAGTTTAGTAACTTCGGGGAGGACGGTTTTGCATCCTCTGCTTGTTACAATCCCGACAGTAAATCTTTCCAAAAGTTCCATCCTGCTTTTTAGTAGGTTGGAAAGGAAGTTCAGTTACGGCGGCATTGCATTGAGCGCAAGTTAATCCTAAAGAAGACACGTCAAACATTTGACGAGGAGCTCTTTGTTGATAATCCATTAGTATATAGTCACCTTCTTTCGTAAACGGGTGACTACTTCAAAAAGATTCGCAAGGAATCGTAACGAAATTATCACCTTCTAACCATATATTATAGCAGAAAACCGGCCAAAGTCAAGGGTTTGTACTACGAAATTTTTAGGATCCTAAAAGAGGTTTGGGAATTACCAGCCTTTAGGATTGCTTCTGACCCAACTTTTCGACCAAGTAGTGCTTGCCCAAGTGGTGAATCAAAAGAAATAAGTTTCTTGATCGGGTTGGCCTCCGTGGTGTCAACTACTTTAAAGGTTTCTTGACCGTGCTCGCTTTTCACTGTCACTTTGGACCCGATGGCAACAATGTCACTTTCACCACTAGGGACAATTTTGGCGATTGTTAAAAGTGCTGTGATCTCGGCTTTTCGGCCCAGCAAAAAAGCCTGTTCTTCCTGAGCATTATCCCAAGCGTGGTTTTCCGGTAAATCGCCGAATGACGCTGTTAGCGCCAACTTTTTCGATAAAGCCGGTTGCTTCACTTTAATAATATCTTTTAACTCTTTTTGCAGCTTTTTAACACTGTCGGCCGTAAGAATGACAGTTCGCGGTGTTTCCTCCTTAGTAGGTGTTTTAGTGCGAGATGTCGACATAAGGCTACATTATATAGTAGTAAGAACGATTCATGAATCACCAGCAACCCAGGTGTTGACAAATAGTTGCTTCAAGAGGATTATATACTTAATGCCAGAAAAAACTATCAACGCCACACCCATTCCGCCAGTCGCTCCGCAAACTCCACCGGTAGTTAAGCCGGCGGGAGAGACCGAAGACACGCGGACAATTGTCACGATTCTACTTTTGATTTTTGTTTATCCGGTCGGGTTTGCGCTAATGTGGTTTTGGGCGAAATGGAAAAAATCGATTAAAGCCCTAGTGACCTGTATAACCTGTCTACCAATTTTGATCGCTATAATATTTTTCTTCGGCTCAATTTTGTTAGTGGCTATTAATCCTAAGGAAGCCCTCAACCGCGCCAACCAAATGCAACAACAGCAACTTCAAAATTCCGAGCAGAACCTGCCGCTCAACAACGGTACGACACTTCCAGAGCCAGTCCTTCCATCAAGCGACACAAACGTACCATCTTACTAACTTTCCGCAATCTTTCTTGTAAACACTAAACTAAAGTTTTGACAACTACTGCGTAGGAGTCTTCTTAAAAAACAGTAGGTAAATAATCGGTAATACCCCAACGGTGTTCAGTAAAAACAAAGCCACAAACCAGCTTTTTTGATTATTTCGGCCGGCCTGCCACAGGGCCATACCTTTAAGGATCACATCGACTAAAACCAAAATTATTAAAACCCAAGAATACTTAAAATAAAAATCAAGAATCGGTGAAGTAGCGGAAAGATTAGAGAGCATATTTAAATTATATACCTAATAAAAATGGCTGTGCCACGTTAAAGATTGGCGACAGGTTTACTAGTGGCGTAATAATTCTCGCTATGCTCGAATTAAACGCCACACTGTAAAAATCTAGACTCATTGCAAGCGAAGCTGCAATTCGCCAATATTTTTACGTGGTACCGCCTCGTCGAATACGTGAGCAACTACTACCAGACTACAGAAAACTATGCAACATCAAAGAGTACAAAGCTGTTCGGGAGACCACTGCAGAATTTTGTTTAGGCGGCTGAGGTTTCTTTAGCAGCGTGCCATCTGTATGCTCTTCTGAAGCCGTTGCTCTCGGCTTCGCCTACGGTTTGGCAGTATATCTCCCCCTTTGATTTTTCTATCTTAGTGTTGTCGTATTGCTGATCAAATGGCAAATGGTAAATTTTAGCGCCGTCAACCTTTGATATATTACATTTAATGCAAGGGTATTCGTTTAACATTTTAAACTTTTCTTTTATCTCTATACCCAGCTCACCACCGAACCGCCTAGCTAAATCTGATACCTCAGTTGTCGTATAGAAGACGGCGGTCACCTTTTTATTTGGGTTTTGATC
Source organism: candidate division WWE3 bacterium (assembly GCA_026396615.1). Lineage (NCBI taxonomy): Bacteria > candidate division WWE3 > candidate division WWE3 bacterium. Next base: position 35,563 of record JAPLWK010000009.1, read on the forward strand.
TTTGTACTGAAAAACAGTCCCGAAGAATTGGAAAATATGTTTTTCGAATATTGTTTTAAATTGCGACCAGTTTTTGCACTGTATTACCACTATTTCTTTTCCTTTAGCACAAATTAAGTCTCGACCTAAGTCTTCATAACCCTTAAATATGCCGGTGTATTCGACATCATAGCCGGCCGTCTCGTACAAATATCCAACATACCGCTCATATAATCTACCCAACAACCATTTGGGCTTATTGGGGCGCTTCCAAAACCGATCAAGTGCCATTTGATTTCTTTCCGCAGAGGAAAGTTTGTGATATTCGTCTTTTGTGAGGAAGTTTGTAACCGGGTCGGCGCTTTCTTCCTCACTATAACCAGCCGCTATTTCTTCGTTTTCATCAAATTCCTGCTCTTTGTAATCTAATAAAAATGGGGCTATGTTCTCGTAATACTCGATAATAGATTGAGTCACTCGTTGTGATGTTTCCGCTTCTCGTCTCCTCTTAGCTTCTAATTTGACGATTTCGGATGAAGAATACGCTGGGTGCGATTTTCTGGTTAGGTACCCAGAAAGTGCGTCGTCCATCAATTTTTCATAATTTGAAATATTCTTGAAGAGACTGGGAAATCCAGATGCCCGCTCTTTAAGTGATTGTCTCCACATACTCTCCTTGGCTTCAGAAGTTTCTAGCTTCTGTTTTAGTAAAGCGATGGCGATTTGTGTTTCAGAGCTGACCTTATCTACAAGCTCTTTATATGTTCCGTATGCCACGAAAAATAGGAATACTCCTACCGACAATACCCCTAGCCAAAGACTACTAGTAAGTAAAAAATAAATAAATACAGGGATAACTAAAACCATGGAAGTCAGTCCATAAGAAAGAAGCTTTGCTAGGTATTTACTGGTGAATTGATTAAACATTTGTAAATTAATTAGACACCTAATATATTACTACGTTCGTTAATTAGTATAAAAGAGGAGGGCCACGATATTTTATTAACAATTCAGAGGACCTAACTCAGCACCTTAATTATCGCCGAATAAAGCTATTACTATGCTAAAATAACGGTATGAAGCTTGATGATTTTGTCGCCGGAGCCCTTTCCGATATAAATAAGGGATTATCGGATGCGAGTAAGGTGACTGGGAAAAGTTCTTATATAGAAATCTCTAGTCCGAACAACGGAGTACACTTCGATGTCGCAGTGACAACAGCGAACTCAACAGAGCAGTCCGCTGACGGTAAAATTGGTATAGGTGTTATACAAGTTGTAGGTTTGGGAGTAAACGCTACAGTCAAGAATAATGATGCAAGTAGCGTGGTAAGCAGGATCCAGTTCACCGTAGTGGTACCCCCAGACAGTAATTAATAAATAAGTAGAGTATATGGGATCAAATCGTAAATGGAATCATCTCGGTGGCGGTGTTTCCTGCTGCAACTCGACTTTGAGCTTTTATTCTAAAATCAACTTATGGAAAATTCCTGGAATCGACTAACATTGGGACTATATAATCCGGAATCCCGATTGATGGGTGTTGACTACGGGAAACTTTACCTTGACCCTCTTCGCGCTAAACAAACTCTTTTTCACGAAGTTACACACTCACTTCTTACCTCAACGACAGATTACGGGTTAGCAATCCTACCAATACTAAATCTTTTGCCTAAAATCACTTCTATATCCAGGGAAGACAAGGACAAGATAAAACAATCTCTTATGAGAAATCAGACAAATGCACAAGAGGGTTTGGCAACGCTAATGGAGCTTTTAATGCTGCGGGGAGAAATAGGTAAGCGGGCCAGCCTAATTTGGGCAAGAGCGAACTTAACGCAGGAGTACTACGACTGGTTCTCACCAATGTCGTTTGTAATCAGTATGAGCAACCGATATAGAGAAAACTTTACAACAAAGATATCAAGAATAACTTTCCAAAATGGATTTAGAAAAGCCTGCTATGAGAGAGATCTTTTCGGTAATATTAAGGGGCTACAACATTTTCTTGCAAGCCCGAGTGTTTCTCCGGATATCAGACTACTGAAACTGGTACAAACAGTAGCTAAGTCACCAAGCTTATTGAAGAAGAGTGAGATCGACATTTGTGCGGCCGCAGATGTTGAATACTTCCCTGACGCAACAAAAGTAGAGGTAGCCGAGTTTATAAACTACTTGTATGACCTTGCGGGTATTGACCAAAAAATGACTGAAATTGATGTAAAACAAGTTCCTGAAGGTGCGGCTGCCGTTTTAGAAAACACGCAATCTCTTATAGTCGCAAACATGAACATTAGACTTTCCGAAAGTGGTATTACACTACCCGAAAAAAATGACCTCTTGCACTACTGTAGTGAATTTGAAGTAGTAGTGGTCACATTTTTATCTGATGAACTAGAATTTAAACAAACCCTAGAGCATATTAGTGGAAGGAAGCACGATGTTGGGATTCTAGCAATTACTAAAAATGGTGAAAAATATATCTATGCGGACTCATTTGATGCTATATCATCATTATTAGATAAAGAACTTAAAGAAAAAACATTGTTAGTAAAATGGGGACTTTATCAACCGGGTCTGACTTGCATACCTAATATGGATGGCTGTCGTAAGCCCGATGTAGTTATTTTTAATTCCTTAAACGACCTAATTGGAGCCTTTAGTGAAGCGGCGAGTAGGGGGGATAAATTCCAATATCTTTACCTGTCATCGTCAGAAGACCATCCTTTTAGAACATTGGTGATAAAAGATATCGAAGGTGTTCTGTATATGCTTAATGCATGGGGAAATGTTGCGATTGATAACTTTCTGCAGAAATCGAACCAAAATTTCATACGCAGTAGCGTTGATAAATTCTTACAAGAACACCGGCATTATAACAACGCATTCGCTTTTTGGATGAACTTACCATGGGACATTGACTGGTATAAAACTATGATGAGCACAGACCATGTTATTTATAGGTAGTAAAATTATCCAACAAATAACCCGCAACCACAGGCGGCCCGGTAAGTATTGTGATCCGGGCAAATAGTGGCGGGGCTGTATCGAGTTGATTCTCCCCCGGCAACCTTTTTACTGTCATGACGACCGAGCTCTTTTAGGAACCGTAGACCGTCCCGGCTTTTGGCAACCTTAGTTATAGGCATTACGTAGTAGGAAGGCTTTCCGTGTACGGTCACGGCCATAGGAAGCTTTACGTGGTTAAGGTAGTGATAGGGATTTTTGGCGAAGCTCTCAACGTTTATGCTAAACACGCCGCAATTATACTACTAATCCTACGAGTGGGAGCTCCATAAAACCAATAGAAAAAGTAGTACAAAAAGGTGTGGCCATTACCCACAATTTCGTCAAAATTGTTTTAACTTGGAGATTGGGTGGCCAATGATTTGTGAGCGACACGTCGTTAAATAGAGATTATACGACTAGATTATTTATGTAACTACCTCTTATAATGTATTGTAACTGTAGGGATTATTCGACATCTGGTGATCTTATTGTAACTTCTAAAATGCTTCATTTAACAAAATACCGTCCTATAACTGGTGGTTTTCCATCCTTCAGCCCGGGTACCGGGGGTCTTCCAGCTCACCCCACCAATGTGACGGGTATAGGTATGACAAAAGTCTATTTCAGTGAGTTTTGTATTAATTCTTACCTCTTTTTGTCACAAATCTTGTAAATATTGCCGCCAAAAACCCGATTGCTAAATTGATGTTAGTTAAAAGTAGGTCGCTACTTAAATTTTTGTAATTGAGTAAAAGGTTTATGTTAAAGTTTTTGTCTGTACTTAAAAGAGGGAAAAAAGTAACTTTAAAGATAGAATTTATACCACGGCTCCAAAGCATGGGGTTCGATTTATAAACCCAAACTAACGGATTAATAAAGAAAATCCAGAAAATAAGGAAATAAATAACCGCCTCAAATAATGTAATTTCGAACTTTTTAATTTTAAATAAAATCATTATTTAACCTTCCTATACAAGTCGCTGCGGCCCGTTGCTTACTCGCAATAAAGATTAATGTCGTTATTTATTTCGTCGCCAATACCATTAGTCTTTGATTCAGCAGCTTTTGTAGGGCCTTCGTAGTTGTAGCCATTACCTGAATTTCTAGCCCCGGGGCAGTATTTATCGCTGTTTGAATCCAAGCCGCAGCATTTGTTCGAGCAGGAAGACCAATTGTTTGGGTAGTTAATAGCGGGTATCGGCATACCTTGAGACCTTAATATCACAAAGTCAGCGTTAAACTTATCTAGTGCCTGTTTGTATGTTTCCCAACACTGACTTTGACAAACCCACTCTCTCGCTGCATTTACATAATCTTGTTCCAAAGAAGTAAATAACCCGGCCTTATTAGCACTGCAATTCCTAGTGAAATTTAGCCCGTTAAGGAATAAATTAGTGGTCACTTTCCGCTCGGCATAGGCATTTTGATCATCTGTGCAGATATCAGTGGATTTTTCCCACTTCCAGGTGTCACCGATGGGGCAACAAACACTCACCTTGCATTCATTTTGGGGAAGTTGAAAATCGCCGCAATGATCGAATTTACAGGTAATTATAGGGTCGCTATTCTCTTGTTGAGCCGGCTTTGTGGTCGTGTCGGTGTTTGGATTAGTTGTATTTGGTGTAAGAGCGGTATCTGTAAAAATCTGATTAATTGCGTCCTGCTCGCTGGCCGCCGCCTCAAAAGCATTTAGCCCCTCAAGTCCATTCGCTAAATCTTTATCTAGCTGGTTTAGCTCTTCAGCTATGACACCGTTTCTGTCTCTTAGAATACCAGCTGTCGTGGCCGGTGTTTTAGGGTCAACTAAGCTGTCGTTGTTCCCCGTTAACTCTAAACGAAGATCCTCAAGATGAGTTTGAATGCGGGTGCTAACGTCACCAGACGCCGGTAGTTTTACTTTTAAGGCGTTTATCTTACCCAAAAGTGTTAGAAATTGGGCATGGTCAGCATTTGAAAGTTTTGGTACCGGTGGCACCGAACTTTCTATACCTGATTTCGATTGACTGAGGTAAGCCAATAATTTGGCGGGTAACCCCGAGCTGTATACAGTGTAGACAAAAAGAGCACTGCCTAAAGCAGTTATAACCAATACAAATGGTAAAAATAGATTCTGGTTATGAAATGCTGACCGAATACCCGCGAATAACCTCATACAGCTAAGAAACACGAAGGGGCTACCCTCGTAACCTCAGCCTGACAGCGTTTGGTCCATAGAGAGTAACCCCTAAATACGGACCAAACGCTTTTTGAGCGTTTTTTAGCTGTCAGGCTAATAGATTGACCATATTGTAGCTCTTTAAGCGTATAACTCAACAATTTTGCCAACAAATTTACCGAACATCCGCATATCCTGAAAGCTTCAAAATTATCTAATTTTATTCTCATAACCCTGAAGGTACATTTCATCCAGTATGGTCACATGGCTCAACGAAACACTAAAAGCAGAGATTCAGAAAGTATTTAAACCCCGCTACGGTCGGGAGTTGACTAATGAGGAGTTAGAAACTATCGCCACTAATTTAGTTAGTTTTATGGAGAGTGTGGCCGGGATTAATAAACCAAATTTAAATTCGTAAAAGGAATCGTTGAATTCCTGAGAAAGTAGTAATTATGGAAGATTTAACAATAATCAAAAGATGTCCTCGCTTTGAATTCTGCTCTGCTCCCCGGTGTCCTCTCGATCCGTTAATGCAAACACGGTTCCGCTTCCCAGAAGAACAAAAATGCACGCTCGGAAAATCAATCCGGCTCAAACTGGGTAACGAGCTTCAAAATAAAGGTCTGTTTCCGAAAGAGTTGGGCGGAATTAAATCCTGGAACTCCCGTACCCCAGAATCTAAAGAATCGACCTTGAAATATTTGGCCTCTGGAGGCATTCAAAGACGAATAACATCGGTTGTACAAAAACGAAAGGAGGAATCCGATTATGGATACCTTTGAGTCTAGAGACCTGATGTTATCGGCGGCGATTTTATCAGAAGGTCTGCCGCTACTAAGAACTAAAGATTTGGGCTCCCACCTAATATTCGTTTTCGGGATGCCCGCCGCCTGCAAGAAAATCGAGGAGGCTTGGTGGGCCGGAACGCTAACCATTAATGCCTCGATGTATGCGGAAGCCATTAAAAGACTTAAGAATTTAGTACATTCGAGATCAATTCCCGGAAAGGAGGTGAGATAACAATGACAGAATCTATGAAGGAGATCTTAGCTGATAGATCTTTAAAACTTAATGGTACTGTTAACAGTACAGATAAATCTTTATCTACAGTTAACAGTAAAGATAGATCCATAAATACAGTTAACAGTAATAGTACTGTTGGCCATGAAACTGATTTTTCAAGTAAGTTTGAGGGTCTTGTTCACGATTTTGGTTGTAAGTCTGATTATATAGCCGATAAATTAGCTACCGATCTCGGTGATATAGAAAGCAGAGCATACTACACAGTATTAGCTGAAAATTATAAATCCGATTTGCTACTTGAGGCACTTGCCTTAACGCTTGAAGCATATGAGATGGGAATCATAAGAACAAGGAAACCCATATACTTCCTGGGAATATTGAGACACTGGGATCTAAAAACGAAATTTAGTAGATCCTAATTGATACCGGTACTCTGGAAGACTAAGATTCGAGTGTGATTAGATAGGTGAGGCATTTTGTGCACCCATTGATGAAAGCCTCACCAATCTGACCACAACAACCAAAGAATTAAAGTTATGAGTAACTTAAGATATATACGCTACAGCCGAAAGTCATCAGAACCTAAAGAGAAGCAGGCGTTATCGATTCCTGAACAGAACGCCGAGTGTGAGAAGTATGCCGTCACTAATAATCTAAACATCACCTATCGTTTAGAGGAAAGTAAGTCGTCATTTAAACCACGAATCCGCCCGGTATTCGATCAAATGCTTAGATTAATTGAAAACGGCGCCGCCGATGCCATCTTAGCTTGGGCGCCGAATCGTCTTTGTAGAAATCCTGAGGAGGGCGGCCGAATTCTTCAACTTTTACAGGACGGGGTTCTTAAAGAAATTCGAACCACTACTGGCGAAGCCTACACCCCAGAGTCAGATCATCTTGTGTTACAAATCCATTTTGGAATGGCTAACCAGTACTCACGCAACATCAGCCGAGATGTTCGGCGAAGCTTAATTCATAAACGGGAGCGGGGTGAATACCCAAGGATGGCGCCGGTTGGTTTTGACACTTTTGGCGAGAAGGGAAGCCGCAACCTTAAACCTAACATTTTAGAAGCGCCGCTTATTAGAAAGGTTTACGAAATGGCGGCGACCGGTCAAATGTCGTTGCACTACCTGTCTAATTGGTTATTTGATAGTGGCCTACGAACGAAGAAGGGCAAGCGAATAAGCGTTAGTCATCTTTACAGAATTTTAACGTCACCGATCTATTATGGCTGCTTTTACTCTCTAGGTGAGCTGTACTCTGGATCTTACGAGCCAATTGTCAGCAAGAATCTTTTTGATCAGGTTCAAGTCGCATTAGGAATTCGTTCCAAACCTCGAATGAATACTTGGAAGTATTGGACTAACGGCCTTGTTTATTGCGCCGAATGCGGCTGTGCTATAACCACGACAATAAAAACCAAGCACTACAAGGAGACAGACCGAACCGCCACTTATCTTTATAACCACTGCACTCATCGAAAAGGTGGTTGCCACGAGCACCCTATCGGAGCTGACGATTTCCAGCAGTTACTTAAAG
>JAPLWK010000010.1:0-7417 GCA_026396615.1 candidate division WWE3 bacterium
CTTTCGAAAACCTAAAATTCGGATTTTATCTTTTAATAGCAGTCTTACCATTGCTTCACAAAGAGACTTTTAGCTTGGTCATTTGGGACTTACTGCCGGTGCGGCTGGTACTGGCGACCCTGGGGCTGGTAGGGGCCACTCGATTAGTGGTATGGCTACGAAAAACTAGAAAATTCTCCGACATTCGCTCTTTTCTAAAAGATCCGGTGCTACTGGGTTTGTTGGCATTATTTGTACTGCGGGTCCTGTCTCTTTTTAATTCCCTTAATCTGCTGGCCAGCCTTAAATTGTTAGTATTTTTTGGCGGAATTATTCTTTTTTATATTTTTTTCAAATATTTAGTGAAACGCGATACTTTATCTTTTATTAAAACGGCTACGAATTTATACGTCTGGGTGGCGTTAATTACCGGAATCCTGGCGATTTTTCAATTAATTGCTCAAGAGGTTTTTAAAAAAACCATTGGCGGAGTCTGGGTGGTGCCTGGGCATCTACCTCGTATTGGCTCCACTTTTTGGGATGTTAATCATTACGGTGGCTACTTGATAACAGTGATTCCGCTAGCCTTAGTTTTGTCATTTTCGGCGACCTCCAAAGCCTGGAAACGCTGGTGGGCCGGAGTTAGCGTCTTTTTGTCTTTCGTGCTCGTTTTAACTCAATCACGAAGTGCTTGGCTCGGAATGGTCGCCGGAATCATTGTTTTGCTTGGCATTTTATGGTTTTGGGGGCAACGAAAACGAGTATACGCGGTAATTTTAATTTTAGTAATTGGTTTTTTAGGTTACTTCAATTTTATTACCTTACAAAATCAAACGCTAGATCGAGTAATTGGGGGATTTATCCATACTCGCATTGATTCTTTTGATACCCATTTCACTTTGTTAAGTGCTTCGTCGGAATTAATGCTTAAATACCCCTGGATCGGTTCTGGTTATGGCAGTTTTAGTGAACATCTAAAAGAAACATCCGTTTCTACCGAGTTTTTTGATAAAGATAATCGGCTCGGTACCGACCGCGTCCCTTCGCACAGCGTTTGGGGTGAAGTAATGGCCGAAACGGGGATTCCCGGGATCGTGGTTTACAGCCTTTTAATGTTGGTCATTATCGGTTATTCGCTTTTAGCCGCTCTTAAAACTCCAGAAACCGATAAAAAGCTGCTGCAACTGGGTTTTTTGGCTTCTACAGTGGCAATTTTAGTCTCCGGTATTTTTTATTCGTATAATATTGAATTTTATTGGTGGACGTTATTTGGCTCATTTTTGCTCTCGATCGTACTTTTACCAAAACTTAATAATTTCTCGTACTTTGCCTCAGAACTGGCTAAAGTTAAATGGTTACCGGTCGTGATTATTCTAGTTACCTTTGGAATTTTGGTTTATCTCGGCTTAAATAACACTCACGTTATTGACTGGGATGAGGCTATTTACGCTCAAGTATCCCGCAACATAGCAAATACAGGACATTGGCTAACTTTGCAGTGGTATGCAGGCTACACTTGGTTTGAAAAGCCGCCGCTATATATGTGGCTTACGGCACCACTCATCTCTTTATGGGGAAATACGTCTTTGGCGGCTCGTTTCTGGTCGGCGGCGGCCGGACTCGGCGGCATTCTCGTGACCTATTTGATTGGGTCCAAACTATTCAACCGTCTAACCGGTTTTGTGTCAGCGGCGATGCTAATGGCGACGGTTCATTATCTTTACTACAGCCGCAACGGCACTCTAGATGTTAGCGTCACCCTCTTTATCACTTTAACGATTTACTTCTTCATTCGAGCTAGGGAGTCTGGAAAAGCTTTAGATTGGGCATTGACGGGCGTCGCTGTAGGACTCGGGGTTATGACCAAAGACATCATTGGGCTCCTCGGACTGGGGGTCGTCGTCGTCTTTGCACTTTTAGATTACTTCTGGCTAAAAAATAAGAAACCCTACCAAATTCCGATAAAATGTTATTTGCTGTTTGTTATTTGTTTTTTGATAGTCGCCTTACCCTGGCACATTATTATGACTATTAAATGGGGCCACGCTTTTTGGGACGTCTATTTTGTGGGTCATGTCTTTGGCAGGGCTTTCTCTGACGTTCAAGGAAAGACCCAACCGTTTTTCTGGTATCTCACTGTTATCAAAGTCAGCTTTAGAATCTGGTGCTTGCCACTACTGGCCTCCATACCATTTCTCATCCGGGGCATTATCAAAAAAGATTGGCGTTACTTACTACTGGGGGTTTGGGTTAGTGCGATTTTTCTATTTTTCTCAATCAGTCGCTCCAAATTAATCTGGTATTTAATTCCGATTTACCCGGTTCTCGCGATTATCGCCGGATCATTCTGGGACAAACTCGCCAAGACACTCGCGGTCATGTATAACTGGGCCAGCCCGTACTTTATTCGAGTCTTTATTTGTTTTGCGATTTTTATCGCCTCACTGAGTTACGTTTTTATCATGAAAGATCGGATTTATTACCAAGATTTTAATCTTCATATCTACCAACTACTAAAAGCCAAAGACGAACGTTTTGGTATTGATCGCACTGTTTACTACGCGGGACTGGCCGACCCGGCCATTATGTACATTAGTAAGGGGCCGGTTGTGAGCGTTACTAAAGGAAATATTGAGGAAATTGGTAGTCGTCGTCAAGAATCGATTTTTATAATGCCTCAAGATTTATACAGAACTCTTAAGAAAGATGGTTTTAATATGACTGAGGTCGTAGAGTGGGGCGGCTTTTCACTGGTCGACAAGCACAAAAACCCATGATCGCTAAAATTAAATCAATTATAACCGGCCAAACAGCTCGCAATGTTTACCTAGTGACAGTGGGAAACGGGTTAACCTCGCTTTTAGGCTTTGTGGCGACAATCATTGTTTCCCGGAAACTGGGTCCGGTCAACTTTGGACTTTTTTCCCTGGCGTTTGGTGTTTTCATGACGGCCTCGAAATTTACGGATCTCGGTTTAAACTTTGCTTTAAGTCGGTACGCTGCTCAAAACGCGGTGGGACGCTGGGAACCATACGCCAAATATGCTCTAACTCTGAAGATCATAATAACCTTAGTAGTTACTGTTTTTGGAATAGTTGGCTCTCCGATTTTAGCTCAAGGAGTTTTCCATAATTCTGAATTAACTTTACTGTTTAGATTATCTTTTCTAGCACTTCTTGGGATCATGCTACTCGATTTTTACACCGCACTATCGCAGGCATTGGGAAAATGGTTACCTAGTATTTGGATTCAAACGGCCGCTTCCGTTTTTAAAATCATAGGACTACTGGCCTTGGTCTTTCTAGGGTCGACCACAATTTTATCGTCTTACGCGATCTATTTAATTTCTCCTTTGATTGGGGCGGCTTGCGGGGCACTGTTAATCTCTAGAAAATTTTTAGGACCGGTTAGCGTTGACAAAGCGCATCGTCAAAAAATTCTGGGTTTTTCTGTTTGGATGGGGGTGGGAGTTCTCGTCGCGGCTGTTACCAGTAATTTGGATATCTTTATTGTCGGAAATAAATTGCCGGCTTTAGACGTTGGTTTGTACGCGGCGGCGAGTCGTTTCTCTCAAGTAGCGACTATTATTACAGCTTCTTTAGGAACGGTCCTCAGCATTCGGGCAGCTTCATTTACTGAGTCACGGCACGTTAAGCCATTTTTAAAGAAAACCTTACTTCTTGGTCTGTTTATATTTATAGGGGCACTGATAGTTTGGCCCTTAGCTGGCCCACTAATCACCTTAACTGTGGGAGAATCTTTTGTGGGTTCCGTCACGATCTTTAAAATCTTGTTAGTGGCTGTTTCTATTGGAGCAGCCAGAAGCGCCATCTCCGCCAACTTTTTTTCTTTAGAGAAACCTCAGTATTTTGCTTTCTCCTCAATTTTTTCTGCCGTCATGCTACTTGTAGTCAATCACTACTTAATTCCAATCTTCGGGGCCTTGGGGGCGGCTTATACAAATTTAATTAATAACATCCTCTTGCTAGTTTTTTCATTAGTGTTTATAAAGATATCTCTAGCCAAAAAGTCAGTATTATTATGACCATTAATCAACCATTCGACTATTACGACAAACTTTATTTTGATCCTCATTCTTTGGTGGGCGAATTTCATAGGCGTCGTGTCTCAGCCATTATTAACGAGGTGCCATTTGGGTCGTCGGTTCTCGATTTAGGCTGCTCGTCAGGATTTGTGAGTAATTTACTAAGCGTTAAAAAATGCTCAGTCACAGGAGTTGATATTCGACCAGAATGCGTTGAGTACGCCTCAAAAAATAGCGCCAATAAATTTATCGTTGGTGACCTTAGAAATTTAGATTTAAATCAAACTTTTGACGTGGTCATTTGCTCCGATGTCATTGAGCACTTTACCGCTTCTGACCGGCAGTTAGTCATCGCTGTCATAAACAAGCATTTGAAGAGTGGGGGACGGCTGATCATGACGACACCTGGTTTTCTAGAACATCTCATCGAACCAGTTTGGCAAATTTATAGGAATTTAAAAAATCCCGGGGTGACTTTTGATGACGCTGGTACCCACGAACTGGTATCTGCCTCCGAGATCAAATCAAGCCTAGGTCAGGGTTACACACAAATTAATTCTAAGCTAACGGCTTTGGGAATGGTAACAACACTAGTCTTCCAAAAAATTTAGATTTGATTATAAACTTTTTCCACGAAATACCCATGAACTTTTCCTAGTTTCTTTATTATCGGGCGATCCTGAAAACCCTTGGCGTAATCTTCTTGGCCCGCAAGCAGGTAATTTAGATTGCTAAAGTCTCCGCTGACTATATAAATAGGTTCGTTACGAAAAGGTTTAGCGTCCGCCCAGATAAATTGTCGCAAATATTTTGTGTCACCGGTTTCTTTCCAAAGGATAAAATTAAAATTCCAAACCCAGACGGCGCCTCCCTTTCCTGAGTAAATAAAAGGGTTGTGGTCCCACTTTGACTCGGCCTCAACTGTTCGACTAATGGCGATCATGGTTTGCAGTTTGGGTATTTCTGTTCGATTGGTATTCTCGACCCATTTCTGAATATTGAAAACAAGCAATATAACAATGGTTGTGATTGCAGAGGCGATCAAAACTCGAGGTCTTCTTTGTCTTATCGTTTGAATAAGTTCACTAAGCTCAGCTCCCAGGAGAATAAAATATAATGGGAAATAGACCGCGTCGAGCCACTGCAACGGTTTCATCCAGGGCGAGGCTTCGTATTTGGGAATGATTGCCTGCAGAATAAAGTAAACAATGAAAATAGTTGTCACTATTGTCTTACCGCAGGGTCCCTTGTTAAGAAAAAGAAGGTTTTTAATAAGCACGAATAATAAAAATAGGGACATTGCAATCCCCAGTATTTTTATGGGTGGTAGCGTGGTACTTTGACTAATCGGCGGGTTGGGGTGGAGGTAAATTTCTGGGCTGGGAATAAGTAGTTCCCCGTTAGTTTGAATGGTACTTTCCAGAAAGTTAGCGATACTATCCTGTTTACTAATGTTTGGTCCCTCCATTCCTTGGGTTAGTGCTTTAATAATGTAACTTATATTACGGTTTCCCATGTATTTGTTTTCCAGGTAATGTGGGACGAAACCGACTACTACAAGAATAAGCAATGAAATAGCAATAGCAATTATTCCAGGTTTATCGAGTCGAATCTGTTTTCTGTAAATAATAAACGCTAAAACCACTCCCGGAATCGCAAAAAAGATCGTGGCATGAAAGTGGGTTGCTAAAGCCAGCGAAAAAGCAACAATCGGAAGCCACCAAATTCTCCGGTCTTTTAAATAGAAAACTGTTCCAATGATGGATATTACCAGTAGTGGTGGGATGTATTCCGGATTCGTGCCGACCAAAGTGTAATAAACAACTATCGCTGAAACGCTATATAAAAAAATGGTAATAAGCGTCGCCAGTTTTCCAAATAACTTTGGCAGAAAGACCGCGATAATAATTAGCGTCAAAATGTTGAGTGCAATCGTCGATAAAGGTAAAATATAATAGCTGTAATTAGTTATTTTAAGAAGGATTGTTGCAATGTAGTAAAAGGTCGGTGGAAAAGTGGCCAGAACTCCGCCGATAAAATGGCCAGTGACTATTTTTTCATGAAGAACAATAAATTTATAAGCAAAGATATTAATAAGTGCTAGATCGTAACCAAAAAATGTTCTTTGCTGCAAATTTAAGATTCGAAGTAGCCCTCCAATGATTATGATCACGGAGACAGTTCCCAAATATACTTGATTTGTTAGTTTAAGCCTGAAAGTCATAATAATTCCGACATTTTTCCTAAACGGTAATTTAGACAGATATTTTTTACATAATCAAGACAGCTAAAACGGTATAAAAGTAAACTAGGGTGTGGCCAGGACAACTTAAAGCTGTGACGACTTAGTTGCCAGGGATGAATAAACATTACCGGTTGTTTAGTTTTTTTTAAGATGCTCAGCTGTAACCGAGGGACTAGAGTTGTGAGTAATCCTCCGCCGGCCGGTAAATAGCCACGGGTAAGGGCTTGGTAAAAATTTTGGGGAAATTTAGGTAGGCCACGATGACTCCCAAATAATCGAATCGAAGTTACTGGTAGTTCTACTATCTCGTCTTCGTTAAGTACCTCATTGCCATAAATTGAAGAATCGAAGCGGAAGCCGTATTCCTTTAAAATTCTTAGGCTGCCACTGGGCAGGTCAACAAAGGGTGCTCTAAAACCCAGGGGGTGGTATTTAGTAATGAATTCTTTTGATTTATAAAGCTCGCTTCGCAGGCTGTCTAGACAGGTAATTCTGGAGTGTTCAAAACTATGAAGACAAATTTCATGCCCTCTGTTTTGAATTTGTTCCACCAGTTTGGGGGCTACCGCCGCCAAACTTCCGGTCACAAACCAGGTAACCCGTTGATCTCTTTTTCCGAAGAGATCTAGGAGCGTCTCCGTTTCCTCGCGAGGGATTTGATTGGTCCAGGGATCGGGTTCCAGATCCACAGTCAGATATAATTTATCCATAGTAACCTCGCAGCAGGCGGAAATATGTTCTTAGCATATCCCGAGCCACTTGAAAAACGGCCTTATAATTTACCGCGCCACCAAATTGATAAGCACTTAAATCAACCGGGGTTTCAAAAATTCTCTTGTAGCCACAGGCTCCAGCGGCGATAAGCATTTCAATGTCGATGGCGTAACCTTGAGTTTTCATCTTGGGGATTATTTTGTTCAGGATTTCTTTTTTATAAATTTTTAAGCCGACTTGGGTGTCTTTTACCTTTAAATTAAAGGCTATAAGAGCTGCGATTTGGCAAATCACACTATATATTCTTCTTTTTAATGGGTAGTTTACTTTCGAGAGAAGATGTCTTTTCGATCCAATGACAATATCAGCGTCGCTAAACGAAAAAATTCTCCAAGCCAGTTTTAGACTTTCTTGGCTAATTTGAGTTCCAGCGT